>JAYUEB010000365.1:0-1656 GCA_043739525.1 Bdellovibrionales bacterium | reverse complement strand
TGATAAATGATGCAGCAGTAACGGTTAATCTCTTTCATCCTCGATCACATTATTGGGTCAATGAGTGCATAAATGGTTTTGAGCCGAATTTGCTATCAGATATTTACATCGATTATACAAAAATTTCGCTCAAAGATGGTTGCAGTCCTGTTCACAATCAGGCGGCAAGATGAAGTCAGTAAATCTGAGCAACTACATTTCATCTAAATTAAGAGTTTACCAGTTTGGCTTTCCACTTGCGATAGCCATTTCTCTGAGTGTTTTCTCGGCAAGTTTAATTTTATTTGTCAGAGTAACCTCCGACCAAAGTGTTTTAAGAGAATTGGTCCCACACATCTCAACACTCGTTGAATCTCAAGACCGCACTGAACTTTTAAGACTTATTCGATCAATCTCCCTAGAGAGAGAGTCAGAAATTTTATTGATAAAAAATGAGAGAATCGTAGCCGCTTCAAAATCTCTAAGCCTACTTGATACACCTTATGTCTCTGATATGAAGCTATTTGAGTTTTCTGGCAGTCAGATCTCAAAACACTTTATCACAAGCACCAAAGACGTGTTTCGATTCGGCGGTCCAAAGACTGAAACCTCTATCGTTATAAATTCTCCACTCACCCCAATTATCCAAATGTGTTTGCTGAGCGCCTTTATTATGCTTTTTCTTGGGTTTGGAGTTTCGTTCTTCTTTGCTTTTCAAATTCAAAAGTTAGTACAAGCTGCTATTCGGCCAATTCAAAAAATTAATAGTCAGATTCAAGACCTACAGAATATTGACAGAACTGACCACTCTATTGAGAGCGGCATTTTGGAGTTTGACGCTATTCAAGCGACAATACTTGAAACTCAAAAAGTAATAGCTGACAGTCGCGATATTAAGGCAATAGCTAAAGCAAAAGAAATGACGTCGGTGGCTTACCAGCAGCTCATTCACGACTTGGATGTTCCATTGAGTGCGCTTCAGCAGATGATAGTGACAGCACATTCAGCGGTTGAACAGGCCGACAAAGAGAAGGCTTCAATTGCGATTCCAAAGCTCGCGGCTCAAATAGTCTCGCAAATTAAATCAGCGAAAGACAATTTAGCAATCACTGTCGATATTTTGTCCTTGGATGATATCAGAGAATGCGTCGCAGATGGAATTTTGCAATCTGAGCAGGCCATGACTAAAGACTGTCACATCAGTAAAAATATTCCACATTCACCAATCATTGTAGCTCACAATTCAAACCAGTTGCGAAGGGCTGTATCAAACTTGGTTTCAAACGCCATGCAGGCCTGCAATCAAAACGTGGAGGTCACTCTGCTGGAGCGCAACGACAAAACAATCATAAAAATTGAAGACGACGGACCTGGAGTCAGTTCAGAAAATGTATCGGCATTTCTGCAAGGCAAAGGAACCTCAACAAAAGTAAACCGAAGGGCCTATGGCCTAGCGAGTGCAAATCATATAGTTCGTCTTCATGGTGGCCGCATCATCGCGAAGAAGTCGGCTTTAGGTGGCGCTTGCTTTGAGGTCCACATATGAAATCAAGAATTCTAATAGCCGACGATGAAAGTTTTATTTTACAAGCTGCCGAAATGGCATTAAAGGACGAGTTTGATGTTTGCACCGCCACATCTGTTGCCTCAGCAAGGGCCGTTCTTACAAAAACGATG
>JAYUEB010000364.1:0-5131 GCA_043739525.1 Bdellovibrionales bacterium | reverse complement strand
GTAACTTCAAGCCAATCACTGACACAAACTTTTTTGCCGACTTGAGCTGCGAGCTCTTCGATGTTTTCAAAAACAATCTTACTCATATTGACTATTTTAACGATGATTTTAATTTTTGCAATACGGCCGGTGCCCCAGCAGGTCCAGAAGAGTCAAATTTGACGTTAACTTCGAGAACGTCCTTTTGCGACCGCAACGGCATTCAAGGGGTTTTCGGGCCAGCTATGCTTAGGATATTTAATTCTCAGCTCACTTTTAACCTTTGGGTATGTATTTTCCCAGAAACTGGCGAGATCTGATGTAATCTGAACCGGTCTATAATTCGGTCCCAGTAAATGAAGTATGACAGCTATGTCATCGTCCCAAATTCTTGGAGTCTGCTTCATACCGAAAAGTTCTTGAAGGCGAACTTCGAGATGAGGACCTTTGTCGAGATGATAATGAAGACGAATCTTGTTTTTGGTGGGAACTTCGATCTGAGATGGGCATTTATTTTTAAAGTCAGCCCGAGTGGAAGGCGCCAAAAGACTTTCAAAAAAATAAACCAAGTCCTTTTGAATGACGTTCAGCCATTTATTTTCACCCATCGTAGCCAGCCGAAGTGCTTCCAAGATTTTCTCTTCCGTCCAAAATCTCTGCTCGGACTTAGATTGTTTCTCGTAATATTGAAAGCGGAGCCACCAGTCTTTTAAATCCTGGTTTTGCTCGCATACATAACTCCATTTTTGAAAAATGGCTTGCGGCAACTGTTCCTCGACTTCATCTGGCTTTGCAAGACGTCGCCGCGGTTCTTCGAGAGGCAATCCCCAAAGTGATTTAAACTCTTCGATATAAAAATTTTTAGATTCTTCATCAAAAGTCAGTTGCGCATTTTTTTCAAATTGATTTGCAAAGTGCTTTTCAATTAAATTCTTTGGAACTCCCGTCGCCATTCGAACTTGGGTATCTCGAGTGGTATCAGACTCCATCAAGTTTAACGCAATAAAAAATTCGGAACGTTTAACTGAAGAAGACTCTTCAAGCTCGACCCCCCGTCCACCGACCATTACGGCACGTCTCTGCTCCGCTTGACGTCTCCGGCAAAGTCGATCCGGAGAAGCAAGCAGCATGATTTCGGCTATAAGCTCAAACGAAACTTCGACTTTTTGGTCTAAATGTTTCACCCATCTCTTAAGTTGATCAGAAGACTTTAAAATCGTATCAATGACGGGCGACCTGCTTCGACCCTCAAGCATTTCGATTCTCTCAATGAGATCGCTCTCAGCATGATGATGTCCCAAGGTTCGAATCTCACGTTCCTGTAGAATTGCCGCGATATCACAACCGAGTTCACCAGCACCGAGACTTTCAGAAACATTTAAAATTTGTCCAAGCCTTGGATGAACTGGAATTTCAGCAAGTGCTAAGCCGTGTTTGGTGATTTCTCCATTTTTGAGGGCACCAATTTTCTCGAGCCAACTTTCACATTTCATCAGCTGATCAGTCTGCGGACTCTCAAACCAAGAGAATTGATTGAGGTCTCGAATACCCCATTTTTTCAGAAAAAGAACTGTTTCGGTTAAATCTGTTCGAAGAATTTCAGCAACTTCAAAATCTGGCATTGAGAGTTCGTCTTGAGAGGTCCAAAGTTGAATACATCTTCCGGGCCATTGTCTGGCGGCTCTTCCGGCCCTTTGTTTTGCAGAAGCTTTTGATATTCTTGAAATGGTGAGCTGTTCAAAATCTGTCTTTGGATGTTTTCTTAAAACTCGAGCGAGACCTGAGTCAATCACCATATCGACACCGTCGATCGTCACGGAGCTCTCGGCAACATTTGTTGATAAAATGACCTTTCTCTTCAACGCCGGCTTTAATACCTTAAGTTGTTCCTGAATTGAAAGGGACCCACTTAAAATAAAGACAAAAATATCTTTCTCTCTGGCCCAATTCTCCAAAGCTTTCTCGACTCGAGAAATTTCAGATAATCCTGGCAGAAAAACGAGTACATCTCTCTCATTCGGATTTTTGGTAATGGCCTCTTCGACTCTTTTGATAAATTGAAAATCTGTTCTGAGCAGCTGACTCTGTTTCGATTTTGAAACCTGCAAATCGAAGAGCCTTCCCGGAACATCCAAAATGGGAGCGCCATCTAAAAACTTTGATACCGCTTCAACATCGAGTGTCGCAGACATGACTACGATCTTTAAATCAGGCCGAGACATCATCTGTAATTCTTTAAGAAGCCCTAGAGCCAAATCAACGTGAATGGACCTTTCGTGAAACTCATCTAATACGATAATTCCGACATTTTTAAGCTCAGGGTCTTGCAGAATTTTTCTGGCAAGCAAGGCTTCGGTCAAAAAAACCAAACGCGTATTTTTTGAAGTTTTACTTTCAAATCGAACCTGGTATCCCACTTCGCGACCGAGCTCCCATCTCTGCTCTTCTGCAATGCGTGTAGCCGCAGCTACTGCAGACATACGTCGAGGTTCAAGAACCCATACCTCTTTATCCGTTAACTCAAGCAATGCCGGAGGCAGGCGCGTCGTTTTACCGGCCCCAGGAGACGCTGAAACTACAAGGTTCTGATTTTGTGTCAGAAGTCGCATAGCCTCAGATAATTGTTCATCAATCGGCAGTTGTATGAGCTGAATCGAAGTGGCCATCATTCATGATGCGTTCAAATTATTGAAAACGTCAACAATGTGAGCTTTCAAATTTACTTTCGGCTTTTAAATATTAACTGCTACACTCAATTTCATGTCGACCGCCCAAACGAGCCAAACTTCTATAAAAATTTATTTGCACCGGTTTGGATTCTCTTCGGTATCCGATTTCGCAATTGAGCTCGCAAATAAATATCCAAGCCTAGAGAATGTTCCGCTTTGGCTAGCTGCAATTTTAACCGGCTTTGCCTCCGTTGGATTTGCATGGGCATTTAGGGCAGCAGAACATTTTTCAATCGGACTTCAATCTTCGCATTGGTTTATTTTGATTGCACCTTGTTGCTTCGTCCTTTCGTGGTTTTTAGTTTTCAAATTTGCGCCTGAATCAAAAGGAAGCGGAATACCGCAAGTCATGTCTGCTATATCTCTTGTCGACGGCAAGAGCGATCACAGAGCTGCCATCACAAAACTCGTTGGTTTTCGAACCATGGCCATTAAAATATTAAGTGCTTTGATTTGCGTCGTTGGCGCCGGGGCCATAGGTCGCGAAGGCCCGACTATTCAAATTGCTGCCGGAATCTTTTTTATATTGCATGTTCCATTTCAACGAGTTTTTCCGCGTTTGGATGCGGAGTCTTGGCTGATTGCAGGTGGCGCGGCGGGGATCGCCGCCGCATTTAATACTCCACTTGGAGGACTGGTCTATGCGATTGAAGAACTCGCAACAAAGCATTTTAATCAGTTTCGAACGACCGTCATTGCCGCTGTCATGGTGTCAGGTTTAGCGGCACTTTGGCTCAACGGAAATTACTTGTACTTTAATGCTCCCCCACAACAACCATCGACCGCGCTCGATTCTGTTTATGCAATTATTGTCGGAACATTTTACGGACTTTCAGGAGGGCTATTTGGCATAGCACTCTACTGGGCTGGCGGCCTTCAAAAAAGCCTTAAGAAATTTTGGATGAAGGCTTTGTTTGCCGCCTCTTGTGGTCTCTTAATTGTTTTAATCATTTATACTGTACAACCAGAAGCCGCAGGCCCAGGAAAAGATCTTATCTCAGGCTACCTCGATGCTAAGATGAACGCAGATTGGAGCCTCACAATCTCAAGATGGCTTTCACCTGTTATTTCATACGCTGCCGGAGGAGCCGGCGGAATTTTCGCTCCTTCTTTGGCTGTTGGTGCTTCAATAGGTTCACTTGCCAGTCAAATTTTTCACTCGAATCAAATTGAATTTTTTATCGTAATGGGAATGATTGGATTTCTAACTGGCATCACTCATGCTCCTTTTACTTCAATGGTTTTAGTTTTAGAAATGACAGATCGTCACCGCATGATTTTTTCAATGATGCTTGCGACCTTTAGTTCTTTTGTCGTCACTCGATTTGTACGACACTCTTCGTTTTACGAAAAAGTTCGTGATGACTATACGCGAGCCTTTAACAAAAGCATGGACCAAGCATCTCTTGCATCCGCCAACCTACCGGATCGGCCAAAATAGCTCGGCCTATCGCAGCCAATGAGAAGCTATTTTCACCAATGGCTGAATCAATATATTCCCCCGACTGAATTCCGCCAACACCAATCACAGGTATTTGAACTTGAGCTGCAATGAGGCGTGCTTCGTCCACCAAATAACCTTCACCCTGTCGACTTGCAGGACGTCGCCATCCACCAATGCCAGATGAAATATGTAGGACATCGACTCCTACTCCTTCAAGCAATAGCCCAACTTCTATTGAATCTTGAACGCTCAAACCACCTTCGATAAAATCTTGCCCTGGCATTCGAACGGAAATCAATACTTCCGGAAATTCTTTGCGAACAAGCTCCACGATTTCAAGAAGAAGGCGCGCGCGATTTCGCAGATTACCGCCGTAAGAGTCTTCTCTCTTGTTTGTTAAGGGCGAAAGAAACTGATTGAGGCCATAGCCGTGGGCCGAATGAAATTCGATCAAATCAAAACCAGCCGCGACTGCACGTTGAGCTGCAGCGAAAAACCACACTTTCATTTGATTTATTTCTTCTCGACTCATTTCTCGAGGTTTCTCTAATTCTTCTCCTTTTACCGGAACTGCAATATCACTTGGCCCTCTCATTTGCCCACCTGTCAGTTTCGAATTGGATTTTGCACATGAATGGGTAATTTGAATTCCAGCCAAGGCTCCAGTTGATTTAATAAGTTTTGATAGCACTTTAAGACCAGCTATTTTCTCATCTTGATCAATTGCGAGTTGATGATCTTCGCTTTTTCCTGACGGGTGGACATAGGTATATTCAACAATCAAGAGGGATGGCACCGCTTCCGCAAGCCTTACATAGCGAGCGTAGGTATCTTCAGTTGTAAAGCCTGATTCCGATGCCGTTTGAGATGCCATCGGAGGTATGACAATGCGATTTCTAAGACGTCTATTTCTGATCACAAGTGGGGTGTAACGATTTTTCATGGGTCATTTATAACATTTTTTAAAAGCTTGAAAAAG
>JAYUEB010000363.1:0-5134 GCA_043739525.1 Bdellovibrionales bacterium | reverse complement strand
TTCTCTTGCCGGTTTCACGCAAGCTTCAAAGGCCGATTCAAAACCTGATTCAACTGCAAAGAGACAGATAACGACTCCGACTGAAACACAAAATCAGGTCGTCTTTGTCCAAAGTGATTTAGAAGATCTCGGGCCCGACCTGAAAAAAATTGGTTTAGCGTCAGAAGATTTAATGATCAAATTAGGATTTAGATTTGATCTGCATGCTCAACCTGCGATACCAAAATCAAGAAACTTTCGACCGCGGATTATTCCCAATAAGGCGGCCCACGAAAAATTAGACATCAAAAAATTTTCAGTGGAGGCGGTGTCTGAACTTGATACATATTATCTTTTGTCTCTTAATTGGACTGAGCCAAAATCGGACAATGTTTACTATACAGCTGTTCTCAAGTTTGTCTCAAAAGATACAAAAATTCCAGTCTGTACGATGTTTAATAAAACGAGTACATTACCACTTAAGCAGCTTCCGCGTTCTGGAATGAATCAGTTTCCTCATCAGGCAATTGCCCAAAAGGTGTATTTCGAGATTCTCGAAAACTTCTCTGGAGTTTGGAAATAAGCGTTCGTGAAATGAGACATTGCCCATGAAAAATCTTAGCACTATACGTCAGAAACTGAGAGGTAAATTCATTTTTTACCGGCGCAATATAGTGTTATCATAGAGGTATGGTACGTTGTCCGAGACTTAGAATCAAAAAAGATTTTTTAAGGTCTATTCAAAATGAGATTGGCTTTACTCTCGTTGAAACCATGATTGCCCTTTCTGTCACTCTTGTTGCTATCGCGACATTTACAACGATTATTCCGAATTCGGTTAAAATTCAAAATAGGTTTGATGGTCTTGCGAGTCTCTTGGTTGTCGGCAGTTTCAATTCTTATGATTTTTCTCAAATTTTAAAATCTGTAGGCGGAAATCAAATCCCGGTATGGCAATCGGTTCTTGTCGATAATAATTGTGCCGCGAAGTGGGGCCTTCCGGATTGTGTCGGGTCTGATCGTATTCATTTACTTGAGATTTTATTTGACCCCACAGCTGATTTTGTTTTGCCACCGCTAGCGGTCGCGACGCCAGGTTATAATCCGGCGACCGGGAGTATTCAGATTGATAATTCCACTGGATGTCCTTTGAATTCGAAGTATCAAAATGTGAATATAGCTCTTGTAGACGGAACAACTATTTTAATTGTATTTGCGACATCTATCGACGCCAATACTTGCACGATCCAATCCAGTTTATCTACTCAAGGAAGTATCTTTTCAAATTTTGTTGCCACAAGTGCGGAGCGTTTCGTGGGTAAAAGCGCACTGGGCGTTCGAATTAAAACTTATTTTTGGGACAGTCAAAACTTCACTATCAACCGATTTATCGATAGTACCAACTCTGGCCTCATGTCATCTTCAAATACCATCGTTGAATATAGTAATATTTATGACTTACAAGTTGCTCTTGGATACTATTCTCCGACAGCTGTTAACGGCGGTAGCAATGTGGGGGATTCGTCGATGAAAGATACGGGCGATCAATATGATTGCTGGTTTCGCAATTCTCCACTCGATGTTTGGGGCCAAGGTGGCTTAAGGTATTCGACGGTTGACCAGCTCAAAATGATTGCCGTTAAATTTGCCGTTGGAAGCGGACAAAATGCAACAATTGGTGATGGAGGAGGTCAATTTCAAATGTATGATGGACCTGTCCGCCAGTATCCGGCTCACAAAACGATTCGTGTTACAGAAAGAAAAATTTATTTTAGAAATGAAGGCTTGTTTCTTAACTAAAAAGGATTTCCCAAAGTATGCTATCAGTTTTTAATAAAAAATTGAGATTAAACCAATCTGGATTCGGACTTATCGAATCTATGGCTAGCATGGGAATTTTAGTGACCGCAACACTTGGATTCATGGCTTGTTATCGATTCAGTATCAACTCGTTTAGTGAAATTAAACAACGGGCAGCGGCGGTGGAACTTCTCAATAACGTTATCGAAACTTTTCGTTTTCGAGGTCAGGCCGATTACATTGTTTACGATGTAAGTGGGAATGTTGTGAATAATTGGAGCCAGGTTTACGATCAAAATGGAAATTTGCTTCAAGGCTATTTTCAAGTGGGTCCAGATGCCGACGCTGACACAATTGCTTACAATCTCGACCCGGATAATAAACAATACGGAACGAAATATAAATATGCCGTCACATGGGTAAATATGTCGGGTAATTTGAAAGTAATCTCGTACGAGGTATTTAAATGATTAATATTCGAAACGACAATAGAGGCTTTATTTTATTTTGGAGCATGGCCATGTCAGTCGTGGTAGGTGCAATTGCGCTGACGCTTCTAGCAAGTGCTGTGATGGTAACGACATCTGCATCTAATACACTCCAAAAAGACATGACTCAAATCGAGGCCGAGAATCTTTCTCGTATTGCATTTAATTTGTTAAAATCAATGGTTCAAGAAAATAACGCTCTCACATCTGCGCAATTGACGACCGCTTTAAATGCAAAGGTTGTTCCGCTTCTTAAGCCGGGTTATACGCTTAGAAATTTGTCGGTTGAAATTGATCCTAATTTGTTTATCACACAAATTCCGGGAGGACCTTTTCGTGGACTGCAGTCTCAAAATCACGCGTTGACAATGGACTTAGTGTTGTTTCACGGACCTTCTCGTACATCAGCAAAGTTTGATGTGAGTGCCTATCTTGGAAATATTTATCCAACACAATTTAATTTTTTCTCTTTTATGGACTTAACAAACTTAAACGCGATTCAAACTGTGCGCACGTCTGGCCGTATTTTCGCAAACGACTTTGCCTACATCGGAAACTATGGCGGTTACTCGCCATTTACTATGGACTTTTTTGCAACCGCCGGAAATTTTAATAATATTCCTGGATGGAATTCAAAAGTTGCAAAAGTTTTGAATCCAAGTAGAGGATCCGACTACGTCACCGTGCCTGATCCGATTGATAATAATTGCACGAACTGTTCTGGCTCTGGATTAGGTTTTTTTATGTGGGCGAGCAATACTTGGAATGGACAATTTCAGGATAGTCACTTCGGTGTTCAAAGGCTCGATTATTGGTTCGGTAACGATACGTATCTTAATATTCCGACACTAAGTAATCCGCCAGGAACTCTTGAAAAATACGAACTTGCCTATCAAGCTGATATTCGAATCATCAATGGCGTTTGGTATCTTAAAAATCCAAACAACACGGCTCAGTGGCCTGGCTTACCAATTTGGTCGGATCACCCAGGCAGCATGACGGCTTGGAATGAAAATGATCACGAAGGCTCCCAGGCCGTCGGTCAAGCCGACATTGCGGCGAACCTTACTTCGCTTGCTATGGCGACGGCATGGCCTGCAGGTACGATGCCTCAAAAATTTAGTTACTATAAAACAAATGCTGCTGGCACGATCGATCCAACAGGTTTTCAAGGAATTGTTTCGTACGGAAATCTTTTTAAGACGACCGCGAATGGACCGGGAAATTGGCTGCCTGGAGACTTTGTCGGCAATCCACTTTGCACGCCAGGCTTTACGTGTCAGAATTGCACTGCCGGAAGAACACAAAGCATAACGAGTTTTTCAGTTCAATGCGCGACGGGCGCTGGGACTCCCGGCCCTTCGCCAAATCAGGGCGCGCGGCTTCTCAATGCGACTCGAAGTGGTTTTAAAGATGGATTTGCAAGTTACATTGCAGTTAACCATAATTCGACATCAAAAATTTGGCCGATGAATTTTGACCTTCTCCAGTTTCAAAATGCGCTCACTTGTAGTGGACATCCGGGTGAGCTTGGCTGCTACTTCGGTGCCGGAAATTACATGGGCCGCGAATTCAATGGTATCGTGTACATCAATAACACTTGGAAAAACCAACTCCAAATGGTTCAGTATCCCTTTATGCAAAATGATGCTCAGGTTGACTCGGTATTTACGGGTGCAACCAATACTGACGTCTCCCAGCCGGGAGTCATCAGCGGCACATCGGGAGCTATTCAGAATCAAATTTTACCTATGCAATTGTGTTCGGATTCAAATAAGGGACTAGGTTTTGATTCAGTTCTTGGTACGAACCTTTTTACAATTCCAGACTGTGCGAAATATCGAAATCATTCTGTTTTTGCCGCACGTATAAATGCACTGCGAATTATTAATGGCGGAATCGATCCTACGAAATTCAGAAATGGTTTGACGATTTATAGTCCCGTTCAAATATTTGCGACGGGTGATCTCAATCCAAATTCTGATGTGACTTCAGTCAACTCCACACCTTGGATGCCGTTCTTTCTTGCTTCGGCCTCTATCATACCCTTGTCAAATGCCTGGGACGATTCAAATGCTCCATGGGATCGCTCGCCTGGATCAATCTATCGTCAGGCAACCAATACTCGACAAATTATGACGGCAACCTACGGACACGATACAGGGCCTGATTTCAATGAGGTTTGGTCTGGAGCTCAATATGAAAAGCGCGGCGGAAACGTTGTCTTTCCAAAACTTTTGGGAGCCGACAGTTACAGTAATTTTTATTGGAGAGAAGATCCTGCTATTCAGATTGTTTATCTTGGGCCGGGCGTATTTGTGAATCCAGATGTCATGAACTATTTAGAAGATCCTCATTATCAGATCTACAATAATCAGCCGCCTGGTATGATGCCTGTTAACGTATTGTCCATTAACTCATGGATCAAAAGAACACGAGAGACGGCAAACTCCAGCCCATAAAAAAAGAGGAGCCCATTGGGACTCCTCAATAAATAATATTTATTTTAAATATCGACTATCGATGACGGGTACCTTCTGAATGTCGTGGTTCTTCGCGACGTGGCTCTTCTTGACGTCTTGGTTCTTCGCGGTGTTCGTTAATTGTCGTATTATTGTGAACAGTTTTGTGTTCGTTGATGATAGTTGTGTGGTTTACGATACGTGTGCTGTGTTCATTGATACGAACAACAACTTCTGGGCGTCTGTAAATTTCGCCAACTGGATATCCACCGTAGTTGTGGTAGTAATATCCACCATAAAGACCAGCGTACGCAATGCTACCGAGAAGGAATGCATATTGAGATTCCATAGCGCGGTTGTAAGCAAAGTAGTTACCAGTAAATGTGTAAACTGGAGAAACGGCGC
>JAYUEB010000362.1:0-15462 GCA_043739525.1 Bdellovibrionales bacterium | reverse complement strand
GCGGCGCCAAAACTAAGAAGGCACATTTTGGAGGAACTCATGAAAGGCATCGTATTAGCAGGCGGAAGCGGCACCAGACTTTATCCCAGCACCATAGCTGTCAGTAAGCAATTGCTGCCGGTTTATGATAAGCCGACAATTTATTATCCAATTTCAATTTTAATGTTGGCTGGAATCAAAGACATCCTGATTATTAGCACGCCAAGAGATTTGCCACTCATTGAGACTTTGCTTAAAGATGGCTCGCAATTTGGCGTCAAATTTAGTTACGAAGAGCAAGCCAAGCCCGAAGGCATTGCTCAGGCCTTTATCATCGGTGAAAAGTTCATCGGCAAAGATTCAGTCGCACTCATCTTGGGAGATAATATTTTTTACGGCCACGATATTTCTGGCCTCGGCCTCAAGGCCTCGAAAGTCACAAAAGGCGCCACAGTTTTTGCCTATCATGTTAACGATCCTGAACGTTATGGAGTGGTGCAGTTCGATGCCGCTGGCAAAGCGATCAGCATCGAAGAAAAGCCGAAGGCTCCAAAATCAAATTGGGCGGTCACAGGTCTTTATTTTTATGATAATCAGGTTGTTCAGATTGCTAAAAGTCTAAAGCCCTCTCATCGTGGAGAGCTCGAAATCACTGATGTGAATCGCATATATCTAGAGCGCGGCGAACTCAATGTCGAAAGTCTCGGCCGTGGCTATGCCTGGTTAGACACAGGTACAGATGATTCATTGCTTGATAGTGCGCAGTTTGTGCAGACGATTGAGAAGCGCCAGGGGCTTAAGGTTGCTTGTTTAGAAGAGATCGCCTATGGACAAAAATTTATTACAAAGCAGCAGTTCGCCAACCTCGCCGAGAGTTATCCAAAAAGCGGCTATGGTGATTACCTCAGAAAAATCCTTAAGTTTGTTTAATCCTAATTTTAACTATAGAGGATTACTTTGAAAACTCAACAGCCAGTTGAGGCGAAAGGAAGCGGGCTATCATCTCGAGATGAACTCATCTTTTTATTTTTGCAATTCCAACGCGGCCTGGTTTTGCTTGCCCTTTCGTTTTATCAATTTGTTGATCAAAAATTGAAAGCGAAAAATTCTCTTCGTATTGGCCCCCATATTCTAGATATCGAAGACCCAGAGCAAATTTCTGCTTACTTGATCTTTTTAAATTCTCTCAAAAGCCGCAAGCTAATAGGTCTTGCGCAATATTTACATCAAAGCTTTGATCGCTCACGAAGGCTTAAAGATTTTACGATTACTATACTTCTTTATCTAAGATTTATTAGCCGCGCACTGAGGCCACGAAATAGGTACGGTCCCTATGATGAGTGGGTTAAAAAATTGGATTCTCCCTCGCAAGTACTTGTTCACCAATGGGCAAAAGACATGAGTGCTTCAGAGGTATTGACAATTGTTATATTGCCTCGAGCATTAAAGAAAACAGCAGACTTAATTTTTTCTCTTAATGCCCAAAAAGAATTTAAGATCAGTTGGATTTTTTATGGAGCTGCCGAGGATCTTGAAAATCTTAGGCAAGCTATGAAGCTGAATCAATTCGATGTTGCTAGCCCACAATTTAAATTCATAGTTGAGAAAAACTTTGCTCAAGACCTTTTACAAGCTGTTCAAGCTGCCGGATCATGGATTCTGTTTCAAAATGAACTAGGTCGTTTGGCGATGCGCTCAGCTCATGAGATTTTTATGTTTTCTCAAACCTCAACGGGATCGGAATTGGCATTTGCTGATTCGGACTTTTTAGAAAACGGCGACTCTCGCTTTCACCCCAAGTTTTACCCGCAATGGGACCTGAGATACTTTTTTGGACAGAATTGTTTTCGAGGACTTGGTCTCGTTTCAAAGAAGAAGCTGTTAGAAGTTATGAGTGAAGAGAAAACTTGGCCTGAGCTTCTCATTCGACTTATTTTTTCAACGGACGAAACCAAAATCAGCCACCTACCGAAAATTTTATTTCACTCACGAGAATTGCGAGATCCTTATCAAGGAGAAATTCAGAAATTGGCTGCCCCCATTCTTGATAAAAGCTGGGGTGCCAGACTTGAAGTGAGTGCGAGCTCTTTAGCGCGGATTGTTTGGCCTCTTCCACTTGAGTTGCCTAAGGTGAGTATTCTCATTCCAACCAAAGACCGAATTGACCTGGTAGGTACCTTGGTAGAGGGAATTCTCAAGCGCACAGATTACCCAAATTTAGAAATCGTCATTGTCGACAATCGAAGCACTGAGCAGTCGAGCCACGACTATTTTGCGAAAATCCAAAAGAATAAGAATGTCAAAGTGGTGTCTTTTGATTTTCCATTTAACTATTCTGCGATTAATAATTATGGTGCTAAGTTTTGTAATGGCGAGATCTTAGCTTTACTCAATAATGACATAGAAGTGATAAATCCACATTGGCTGAAAGAGATGGTGCGTGAAGCACTCGCTCCAGGAGTGGGAATTGTTGGAGCCAAGCTCTACTATAAAAATGGATTTATTCAGCATGCAGGCGTGGCGCTTGGTTCGGGTCAAAATCCCGGGCACATTCATGGGTTTGAGCATAAAAGCGCAAATGGTTTTGGCAATCGATTGCGCTTCCCGCATGAGCTCTCGGCTGTCACGGCGGCCTGTATGCTTATGAAAAGGGAAGTCTTTCAAAAAGTAGGTGGCTTTAATGAAAAGGATCTTGCGGTAGCCTATAATGACATTGATCTTTGTTTACGGGTTGGCGAAATGGGATTAAAAATAGTTTGGACTCCATTCGCTGAGCTTTACCATCTCGAATCTGCCTCGCGCCCTATGGATCGTCAAGTTGGACAAATTGTTCGGTACCGCCAAGAGTTGGAGTTTATGCGAAAACGTTGGGCCAAAATCATGACAAGCGATCCTCATTACAATCCTAATTTCGCAAAGGGCAGATTTAACTTTACTGTTAGTGTCCAAGACGCCTGATTTTTGTGGGAATTCCGCGTCATTTTTGCTGCCTAGCACACCGAATTAATCCAATATTGACCCGTGGCTCCGTGTCGGATTAAGTTCACTTCTACTGAATCAACGAAGAGGTAGAATCACTCACTTTGAAACAGATTAGCGTCGTACAAAAAATGCAGAATTCATGAAGCACTTTCGAGAGTTTTCAACAGAAATATCGGGCTTAAAGATTATTGAGCGTACGCCAATAGTGGATGAACGCGGATCTTTTGCACGCGTATGGTGCGCAGAAGAATTGAAAGATTTTGGTTGGACCGAACCGATCAATCAAATCAATCACACTCTTACAAAAAATCGGGGAGCAGTACGCGGCCTTCACTTTCAAAAACCACCTCATGCAGAAATGAAATTCATCAGTTGTCTGCATGGCGAAGTATTCGATGTTTTGGTGGATCTTCGTAAAGGTTCAAAAAGTTTTTTGAAGTGGCATGCTGAGATTTTATCTCCGAAAAAAAATCGAAGTCTTTTAGTTCCAAAAGGCTTCGCACACGGATTTCAAGTTTTGTCTCAAGACGCAGAACTTTTATATTTACATTCTACTGCGTATTCTTCATCTCATGAGGCGGGGATACTAGCCGATGATCCTATCTTGGGGATCGATTGGCCTTTACCTATTTCTGAGCGTTCGCAAAGAGATGAAAAACATTCGCTCATTTCAAAAGAGTGGAAGGGGCTCATTTTATGAATTGTCGTCATTGCCAAAGCAAACTCACACTTAGCTTCGTTGATCTGGGAACGGCGCCACCGTCCAATTCCTATTTAAATAAGAAGCAGTTGAATTCTGCAGAGGCCTGGTATCCGCTTCATGTGCTCATTTGTAAGCAGTGTTGGCTGGTTCAAACAGAAGACTACAATGATGCGAATGAATTATTTACGGATGACTATGCCTACTTTAGCTCATTTTCGTCTTCATGGCTTGAACATTCGCGTTTATACGCGACTGCAATGCTTGAAAGATTTGCTCTCGATGAAAAAAGTCTCGTCATTGAAGTGGCAGCAAATGATGGATATCTTCTGCAATATTTTCAGAAGCTTAATATTAAGTGCCTTGGTATTGAGCCAACGATGAGTACGGCCATGGCGGCTGAAGCCAAAGGGCTTAATATCATCCATGAATTTTTTAGCCTGAGTTTGGCAGAGGATTTGCTCAAGAAAAATCAAAGTGCGGATCTGATGATCGCAAACAATGTGCTGGCGCACGTGCCGGATATTAATGATTTTACCCAAGGTTTTACGAAAATTCTCAAGTTTCAAGGGGTTGCCACTTTTGAGTTTCCTCACGTTCTTACGCTGGTTGAAAAACTTTTATTTGATACTATTTATCACGAGCACTATTCGTATTTGTCTTTGCGTTCAGTTATTCAAATTTTTGAAAAATCAGGTTTGCAAGTGTTTGATGTCGAGGAATACCCGACTCAGGGCGGAAGTCTTCGCGTCTTTGCGCAAAGAAAAGATACAGGACAGTTCAAACTCAATGACTCAGTGGCTAGAGTTCTTGCGAAAGAAGAAAAGGCCGGACTCTTTAAAGAAGAGACCTATATTAACTTTCAAAAATTAGTTGAAAAAAGCAAAAATAACTTTCTGAAGTTTTTATTGACGGCTAAAGATGAAGGTAAAACAGTCGGTGCTTACGGAGCTGCGGCCAAAGGGAACACGCTCATCAATTTTGCTGGAATCCGCTCCGACCTCATTCCGTGGATTGCAGATCGCAATCCTGATAAACAAAATAAATATATTCCTGGCGGTCGCATACCAATTGTGAATGAAGACTTTTTAAAGAAGGCAAAGCCTGACTACGTTATTTTAATACCTTGGAATTTGAAAAATGAACTTGTTTCACAACTTAGTTATGTTCGTGAATGGGGCGGGCAATTTGTGGTTGCTCAACCGCATTTGGAGATCTTCTAAGTGATTAAAGAAAAGTCGAGAATTTTTTATACAAAGCCTTCGATTACAGAACGTGAGGTTGAACTTGCGACTGATGCCGCGAGAAATGGCTGGGGAGATAAATGTTACGAATACATTCATCAATTCGAGACTAACTTTAAAAATCATTTGGGATGCAAATTCGCCATTTCAACATCAAGTTGCACCGGGGCACTTCACATGGGTTTGGTGGCTTCAGATATTCAGCCTGGCGATGAAGTTATTCTTGCGGATACAAACTGGATTGCAACGGTTTCCCCGATTCATCATATTGGGGCCGTTCCTGTTTTTGTTGATATTTTGCCGGATTCTTGGTGTATCGATCCCTCGGCTGTTGAAAAGGCAATTACCAAAAAAACCAAGGCCATTATTGCTACGCATATTTACGGAAATTTGTGCGATATGGATCGACTGATGGAGATTGGTAAAAAACATAATATTCCAATTGTTGAGGATGCCGCGGAAGCACTTGGCTCTAAATGGAGAAATATTCGCGCAGGTAATATTGGTAAGTTTGGAGTTTTTTCATTTCATGGCTCGAAAACCATTACAACAGGAGAGGGCGGCATGTTCGCCACGAATGACGAGGCCTTGTTTGAAAAGCTAAGGACACTGTCAAATCACGGTAGAAGTGCTTCCTCAAAAAAACAATTTTGGCCAGAAATGGTTGGTTTTAAATATAAAATTTCGAATATTCAGGCTGCACTCGGTGTGGGCCAACTTGAGAGAATTGATACACTCATAGCCCGCAAACGAGCGATTTTAAAGTTTTACAAAGATGGTATGAAGATTTTTTCTAAAGTGAGTCTAAACCCAGAACCCTCACATACTATCAATGGTAGTTGGATGCCAACCGTGGTCTTTTCTGAAGAGTCAGGTGTGACGCGAGAAAAGCTTCAGGCGGCCTTTGCAAAGGAAAATGTCGATGCCAGGGTTTTCTTTTGGCCGCTCAGTTCCTTACCAATGTTTAAACCACAACGTGAAAATATAAATGCCTATTCGATTCCGGAACGCTCAATCAATCTCCCAAGCTATCATGATATTCAAGAGCAGGATCTTGAACGAGTATTGGTTGTTTTAAAGAATGTCTTAAAATAGGTGGGACTTTGGAAATGAAAATGCCGTCGTACACAAGCTTGAAAGAAAGTGGTCTTTATGCCGAGTGATCGAGAAAACGTTACTTTTTATTCCTCTGAAGAAAGAAGTAAATCGAGCTATTTTGGTTCCTACGTCATAATGATGAAAAACATTTTGTCGAGTCGAGAACTGATCGTTCAGCTTTTCAAACGAGATTTTTTCGCCGCCTATAAAAAGTCACTTCTCGGTATCGGATGGATTTTAATTGCCCCACTCATTGGCGTCTCCTCTTGGATATTTATGAGTATGACAGGAGTCTTGACCCCTGGTGATGTCGGGGTTCCATATCCTGTTTATGTGCTTTTGGGGTCATCCATTTGGGGACTTTTTATGGGGTTTTATACCTCAGCAGAATCTACCTTGTCTTCGGGAGCTGGCTTTATTTTGCAAGTTAAATATCCGCATGAAGCATTGCTGGTTAAGCAGACCGCCCAAAACTTAGCTAATTTTTTAATCGGTTTTGCGCTTAATCTCGTGGTTCTTCTGTTTTTTCATGTGGTACCGACTTGGAAAATCGTTTTTTTTCCGTTTATGATTTTACCCTTATTTTTTTTGGGGGCAGGTATGGGTTTGGTAATGTCGGTTATTACGGTGGTTTCAAACGAGGCTCAACGTGGATTTTCTCTTATCTTGGGGCTTTTAATTTATGCCACTCCAATTATTTACTCTTCAAAAATTCAAAACCCACTCTTACAGAAGATTATTTATTGGAATCCCCTGACTTATCTCGTTTCGGCACCAAGAGATGTGATTCTCACCGGAAAAGTAGATGATTTGCCAAAGTTTTTTATTAGCTCTGGCGTCTCTTTTTTGATCTTCATTTTTTCCTGGCGTCTCTTTTTTATTTCTGAAGAGGTGGTCATCGAAAAGATGATTTAGACCTAAAAGGGTCTAAATTCTTGGGGGTAGGGGTGTAGATAAGTGCGGCGCTTCTCGCTGCCCATTGCAAAGGATCAATACCTGTCGTACTTTGACTCACTATTAAAGTTTTAGGGAAAACATGAAAATCGCAGTATTTGCCCACACCGAAACCGGTTTAAAAGTAGTAGAAACATTTAAAGCCAAGGGCGTAAGACTCGAATATTTGATTCTAAGTGAAAAGGAGAGCCCGGAGATTCGGCGAGATATTCAGGCACGTGCGGAGGCAAAGCATATTCTTCTTTACGGAGATTTGTTAAAATCTTTGGCAGCAGGCAAACCGCTCATTTCCAAGGAAGGCTTTGATTTAGGAATTTTAGCATGGTGGCCGCACATTATAAAAGACGAAGTTTTGCAATTGGGAAGAGTGGGCTATCTGAATTTTCATCCAAGTTTGTTGCCTTACAACCGTGGCAAGAATCCAAATTTTTGGACTCTGGTAGAAGAATCTCCATTTGGTGTGTCTCTTCATTGGGTAGATCGCAGTACAGACGGCGGCGATATTGCTTTTCAGAAGGATATTACCAAGACATGGTTAGATACCGGTGAGTCTTTGTATCGAAAATCAAAGGAAGCAATCATTGAGTTATTTCAGGAGAATTTTTTAAATATCCTAAAGGGTGAAATTCCTCGGATTCCGCAGTCCTCGAATCGACAAGCTCATCTGGCAAAAGAGTTAGATCCTGCCTCCCAAATTGAGCTGAACCAAAGCTATCGCGCGCGCGACTTATTGAATCTTATTCGTGCTCGGACATTTGAAGGACATCCAGCTTGTTGGTTTGTTGAAAATGGTACAAAATATGAAGTGCGAATTCAGATTAACGAATCTCCCAAAAAGATTGAGTAATTTAAGGATGGAAAACTATATCAGCAATTCAAATCCTCAAGAACTATTCTCGAACTTTGTTCAGGGAATTGGTAAGCAATCTTCAATTTTTATGGCAAGGAAATTTAAATGAAGCTCAATCCTCAAGAAGAATTTCGACAAGAAGTAGCACTCAATATTGAACAACAAGGTCAAAATATTGATCTCAAAAAACTTACCAATAATTGGATGCAGAAGACTCAGAAATATAGTTATAACTTTTCGTGGCTTGGCCGGCCAATCATACAATATCCACAAGATATGATCGCTATGCAGGAATTAATTTGGCAAACGCAGCCTGACCTCATAATTGAGACCGGAATTGCTCACGGTGGATCCTTGATTTTTTCTGCGTCAATGCTTGAGCTTAACTTTGCCTGTGGAGGTTCGTCTGGAGCACGAGTACTGGGGATTGACATAGATATTAGAGAACACAATCGCAAAGAAATTGAATCACATCCAATGAGCAAGCGTATATCTATGATTCAGGGCTCGAGTATCGATTCCTCGATCATCCAGCAGGTAAATAAATATGCCGAGGGAAAGAAGTCTGTTCTTGTTTGTTTGGATTCGAATCATACGCATGATCACGTTTTGGCCGAGCTAAAAGCATATGCTCCACTGGTGACAAAAAATAATTATTGTGTGGTCTTTGATACAATTATTGAGGATTTGCCGGTAGGTAGCTTTCCGGATAGGCCATGGGATAAAGGCAATAATCCCAAGACTGCTGTTTGGGAGTTTCTGAAAAGTACGGACCAGTTTAAAATAGATAAGGCTATTGAGAACAAGCTTCTCATTTCAGTTGCACCGGACGGCTATCTCAAAAAGGTTTGAAAAGCAAAAAATGAAAAATGATAAGGTCATTCAGGTTTCACAGTTATCTAAAAAATTCTGCAAAAGTCTTAGGCGGAGTATGTTTTATGGTACTCAAGACGTAGCAAAGAAAATGCTAGGTTTGAGGGTCAACTCTTCATACTTAAGAGACGGAGAGTTCTGGGCACTTGATAATATTTCATTCGAGGTAAAGCGTGGAGAAACTTTGGGTATTATGGGAGCAAACGGCTCCGGAAAATCCACTCTCTTACGGGTTCTTACTGGGATTTACCGACCCGATGTTGGGAGTGTTTGTATTCGCGGAAGAGTCGGCGCTCTAATTGCGGTAGGTGCAGGTTTTCATCCGCATATGACTGGGCGTGAAAACATTTTTCTAAATGGCACCATTCTCGGCATGACCAAGCGAGAAATTGTAAAGAACTTGGATAGCATCATTGATTTTGCAGAAATAGGTGATTTTATCGATGCGCCGGTAAGCACATATTCATCGGGTATGTATGTGAGACTTGGTTTTGCTGTTGCGATACATTGTAATCCCGATATTTTGATCGCTGACGAAGTTCTTTCTGTTGGCGACTTTATGTTTCAAATGAAGTGTTTTGATAAAATTCATCATTTACTTAAAAATGGAACATCTGTCTTATTGGTTTCACATTCTGACATCGCCATTCGCTCGGTATGCAGCCAAGTTGCGATTATTCATAAGACTAAATTAGTTGATATGGGCAAGACCGACGACATGATCGTTAAATATAGAAGCTTAGTTTTGAATGAAATGCAGACCGAGAAGAAATTAAAAGTGAGAGAGTCGCTTTTTAGTGAAAAAGAAGGAGTTGGTACGACCGGCAAGGTCCAAATTAAGCATTTTGAAGTTTTTAATAAACTCCAAGAGTTGATTCGAGAAAATGAAAAAGAAATAAAAAAAATTCCTTACTCACGTCATAGTGAAATTACGATAGTTGCTGACGTCAACGTTCTCGAGGATTTAAGCAATTGTCGTATTGCATTTTATCTTCGGGACCTGAGTAAAAGTGAGCTCGTTTATGCTTGTGGAGCTGGAGTTTCAAAAGTCAATTTAAAAGGCTTGGATCATGTTGCCAAAGGGCCAAAAAAAATAATATTTAAAATGGATATTTCCAATCTCACGCCTGGAGTATATTCAATTATAGGCGGTGTTGGGGACCATCAGTTTCATCTTAAACTTCACGGCGCTATTGACGAGAATGATGCTATGACAATTGAAATTGTTAATTCCGCTGAACTTGTTGAGAGTGATGTAATTTTAAATCGACCATACTTCGTCCCCGCCTACAGCTGTCGTATTGAATAAAATTTTATTTTATTAACTTCAGCGAACGCAATTCATTTCGAACGAAAGAAAAAGCCCGATAGCCAAGATTTTTTCTCAGTCTGGTTACTTTTTCATTCAAATCGACGTTTTGGAGTCTGAATTCCTCCAATGCCATTGTCAGTGAGTGATTTGTTTTAGTTAATACCAATATATCGGTCTCATTTTCGAGATAAGTGGCCTGAGATCTGAGTTTCATGATTGCCGCAGCAATGCCTTTGAACTTGGTGCCATTTAAAGTATTGAGAGTGCCATCGGTATATTCTTGAGCAACCTGTTGGGGAAAATGTCCGCTAGTTGGACTTTCAATGGGGAGCTCATCGGCCGGCAAATCTAAGCTGTCGGTATCTCTTGCAATACGTTTTTTAAATAATATTCGTTTTTCAATAACCAAGTCTGACAGTGTGATAGTTGCAAGATTGAAAATGGCATCCGCCCCCCAGATGTCGACTTGCGGATTCGCAAGAGGACTCATATTCCAGGCAGCTCGACATATAGATATCCTAAAAATACCATAAATGATATTTGCTTTACCTAGGATCTCTGGCTCAAGTAAATAAGACACTATATCGAAGCTTTTATCGTTGGTGCTGGCAAGTCTCTCAAAACTTGGATAGCTCCTAATCTTTCGGCCAAAGCTGTCGATGTTAATGATATTACAAAACGAAAGCCCGTAATTGGGTTTGTTCTTCAGATTTCTTAAGCAAGCTTCGATGAATTCTGGTTCCCACTCATCATCGCAGGCTGCCCACATAAAAAATTCGGTATTTGCCTGATCAAGTAAAAATTTAAAATTAGAAATGGCCCCAATATTTTTTTCTTGTTTGTAATAACTAATCCTGTTGTCCATTTTAGAAAATTTTTGGCAGATCTTAGAGGTTTTATCGGTGGAGCCATTGTCAGAAATCAACAGAGTCCAATCTCTGAATGTTTGCTCGCAGAGGGACTTTAGGGCCTTTTCAAGAAACTTCTCGCCGTTGTAGACAGGCATTCCTATGAAGAGCGTCGGCATTTTATTTCTCCTCCTGAGAGACGCGAACACATTCCCAATCAAAAGCACTTTTGCAAATCAAACTGAGCTGGTTGTATTTTGGCGTCCACTTGATGGCTCTTCTCGCTTGAGATGAGTCCGCAATTACAATAGGCGCATCTCCAGGCCTCCGACTGACTCTCTCGACTTTAAAATTGACACCGCTAACCTCTTGCATAGTTTTAATTACTTGCTCAACGCTAAAACCTTCGCCGTAGCCACAATTAAATATGTCACTTTTGTTTCCGGCAACTAAATAATCTAAGGCCTTCAGGTGTGCATTTGCTAGATCGTCAATGTGAATATAGTCGCGAATACAAGTGCCATCTGGGGTTTCGTAGTCAGTTCCAAAAACCTTGAGAACCGGAACTTTTCCCGCGGCGGCACGTGCAGCCAATGTAATAAGATGGGTTGCGCGATCACGAAATTGTCCATTCTTGAGACTTGCTTGACCGGATTTGGCATCAATTTGTGCTCCGGCAACATTAAAATATCTAAGAATAACATGGCGAAACCAAGAGTTGGCGTTCGAAAAGTCTTGAATCAATTTCTCTGACATTAATTTCGATTGTCCGTATGGATTAATTGGGTTTGTCGGGGAGGCTTCGTTTACAGGATAGGCGGAGAGTTCCCCATATACAGCTGCAGTCGAGGAAAAAACGAGTTTGCTTATTTTATGATTAGCGCAAGCATCAAGTACACATAAGGTTCCGTAGAAATTATTTTCATAATATTTTAGAGGAAAAGTAATGGATTCTTCAACTTCAATAAAAGCCGCAAAATGAATTACAGCCTCTGGCTTGTGCAAAGCAAAAGCAACATTTAGGGCATTCATGTCTTTGACGTCGCCTTCAATGAAGAGAGCCTGCTTTGGCAACGAGCTTTTTCTTCCACTGGACAAATTATCGTAAATGATAATTTCATGGCCCGCTTGTTGCAAAAGTTGAGCGGTATGCGAACCAATATAACCAGCGCCGCCTGTAATCAAAATTCGCATCAGCTTCATCTACTTTCTACCAACTCAATGCAAGGGACTAAATCACACAAGCGTTCTTAAGTGCAGCCTACTTCTTAACAGCAAAACAACCCCAGTTTTTTTCAACTCGCATTTCGTCTGAATATTCTCGCTGAACTTCAAATCCGAGGCTTTCAATCAGACGTCGAAAAGAGGCCGCATCTTTTGTTATTTCATAATGGCCTTCATCTTCAAGGCCGCCGTGATCGATATCTGTCCAAAGAAGCAATTTACAGCCTGCGGCCGCGTACTGGCTTATGTTGGCTAGAATAAAGGGCCAGCTTGGAGAATGATCGAGGCAATTTCTACAGAAAATGGCTCCGTCAATTTTACCAACCAAGGATTCAATTAAAACTTCAGCTCCTTTGGAATGACCAATGAGGCCTTCAAAAACCGAAAAGCCTAGATTTTGCTTTTGCCACTTTTCAATTGGTTCGAGTAGGGGCTCGACAATATGGCGTTCAGACGCAAATTCCCAGCTGGATAGGGCGCTCATTACGCAGGGTCCTATCTCGAGGCATTTTTTATTCTTAACATCCTGAATAAAGGCGTCCCAAAGCTTCGGTTCGTTGCGAAAATACTCTTTTAAAAATAGTTGGTTGCAGTATCCTGTCGAGGCTTTCAATTGCCCATTTTTGAACTGCTGAGCAAGGTTAATAAAGTCAGGAGACTTCATAAAACCGATAGCATGCATCAACTCGTATTCCTGTGAGGCTTCCCAAGTTTTTGGAGCTGTTTCGGGTGTCGGAGGAACGAAGGACTCAGGCGTCCGAAATGCTTTCTTTACTGATTCGATCAAACTCATGATGGCTCCCTTGTTTCACTTTTTTTAAAACCTATCCCATTTGGTATAGCAAATGGATTTCTAAGAATCCAAGGCAAAATGACAAATCCTGATGGCAATTAGCTTAATATTTCAAATTAGTCTTTTCGCAGCCTAACCGCAATGGCGGCGCTGGTATATTTAAACAACATCTTTAAAAAGTTTGATTTGCTCTCTCCAGAGGTTCTTTTCCGAAATATGGTCGGAATTTCAACGATCGTGAAACCAGCCTTTTCGCCAAAATACAATAGCCTGAAAAAGTAATCTCCGTAGCCGAAGAAGATTTTTTTAACGGGCAAACTCAGTAGCTTCTCTCTTTTTACAGCGAAATAGCCTCCTAAATTATCTTGTATTTGAGTTCTTAATAAAATTCGAACGAGCCAATTGTAAAAGAGGCTCGCAAGGTAGTGCCTGGTACTATCCATATTTCCTCCGGCACAGAATCTTGAGCCAGATACCAAGTCATATTTTTCGCAAATGTGAAGTAGATTTGGAATTTCACTCGGAGAATGTGTAAAGTCCGTATCCATAACAACAAGATGGGTGCCCGTTGCTGCTTGGATTCCATCTAAGATAGAAATGGCAAGACCATGGGGAGGAGATCTACAGATGACTTTAACATTTTTATTTTCAAAAAAGCTTTGCTTTGCCAGTTCGAAAGTTCCGTCACTGCTATTGTCATCAACGATGATTATTTCGTGGCTCCAATTCGCAGGAATATTGAGCTCAATGGCATTAACCAATTGCAAGATGTTTCCACGTTCGTTAAAGGTCGGTAGGATGACAGAGACTCTCATTTATGCCCTCGGCTTTTGAAGGGAAACGAAGAGCAGGCCACCGTTCTGCGCGTGCTCCGCACCATTCAGGAGTTTTCGACTGATCGGAATTATTGGGGAGAAAATGACTCCTCTTAGCCAGGGGGCTAAAGTCCATCTGTTAAAAATCTTTTTTGTTATCATTCCAAAAAGTCCGAAAGGCGCCAGAAAATCATTTAAAAGGCAATACCCTTTAGAATTATAGGTCTGCGACTTCTCGACTTGAAAGCCCGCGCTCTCTGCCAAATTAAGCCAGCCCTCAGTTTCATAGTAGTGGTAGTGCTTCCAAAAGGAATTGAAAAATTGACTGTATTTGGCGGCTAGTTTTTTCAGTCCAAGTAGGCTTAAGGTCTGATAGATGATGCTGTATTTATCAAACATATTTGTCGGTACGGTAAGATAAAACCGGCCGCCTGGTGAAAGGACACGAAAAGCTTCGCGAAATACCGGAAGTACATCTGGAATATGCTCGAGAACACTATTTGAAATGACCGTTTGATAAGACGAATCAGGTTTCGGAATTTTATCACCCCAGCATTGTATAAGTTCTTTGTAACCGCCAAGTTCTTTTGCTCTTGCCAATTCTCTTGAGTTGGGATCGATTCCAGTTTCGAACTTTTCACTAAAGGCAAGTTTTACGAATAATCCTTCGCCACATCCAATATCCAAAATGGGTTTTTGAAAATTAAGTTCAGAATATATTTTGGCCTCTACAAATCGCTCGAAGGCTAAAGCTAAGGGCGTATTCTCGATATAGGACTTCAGAATAACATTTGGTGGGTTCATTTTTTATTTCCTCTTAACTGAATTAGCGAATCACAAATTCGAATTAAATGACCTTCTGTTAAGCCGGGATAGGTTGGGAGACTAATAACGGATTTTGATAAATTTTCTGCAACTGGAATATCTGTAGATTTATAAATGATCATTTCCGAAGGAGCTACAAATCCCGGTCTGGTTTCAATTCCCATATTTTTCATTTGCAAAAGTACCTCGTCTCTTCCCTGAGGAAAGTCCTTTGCGGCAAGTTCTAAAGCAAATGCCCAAACGATAGGCTCTACTTTATTGGTGATCATTTGAGGTTTTAAAAAGTCAAATTTGCTAAAATACTTTTTGTAGAATGAGTAGACTTGGTTGCGCTGTAAAATGATTTTATCAATGAATTCAAATTGCGCACAGCCAAGTGCCGCTTGCATATTAGTTAGTCTGAAATTATTTCCATGGACATCATGCCAGTAGAAACGTTTTCTTAGCATTCCGTGACTACGATAGAGAGCCATTTTTTCTGCGATTTCTGGGTTAGTTGTGCAAACCATTCCACCTTCTCCGGTGGTAATCGTTTTGGTGGCGTGAAAACTAAAAGTTCCAATTGTAGAAAGGGTTCCAGATTGCTGCCCGCTTAGACTGGAACCGAATGATTCGGCGGCATCTTCCACAACATAAATGCCTCGGTTTGTTGCCAATGCATTAATGCCATTCATATCACACATATTGCCATAAGTATGAATGGCAACAATGGCCTTAGTCATAGGGCTCAATTTTTCTAAAATAGAGTTGGTATCGATACACCAGGTTTCAGGGTCAACATCGGCAAAGACAACAGAAAGTCCACATTGAGTTGCAATATTCGCGGCAGCCATGAAACCAAAACCTGGGACAATGATTTCATCTCCGGGCCTGAGTCCTAGGCCAAGAAACGCGAGATGAATAGCTGAGGTTCCATTGTTCACCGCCAGAACATGTGGAGATTTTAAAAAGGAAGACATCTTTGA
>JAYUEB010000361.1:0-1662 GCA_043739525.1 Bdellovibrionales bacterium | reverse complement strand
TTCGTAAAACCTTAAAGTCACAATAGGTGTATCCGTCTTTTTTGAAACCTCACCAATTTTCAAAGTATTGGCTTCAAAGGCAGTCTTTACGCGCAGATGCGGATAATTCGTTTGCGGCCCATTTAAGACTTTAGATCTTCTGATTCCAACCATACTGACAACAAAATCTACATTAAAGTATAGGTTTTGTACAGGGTATAGGTAAGGGGGGAACATCAAAAATCTGTGATCAGTAGAGAACTCTAGGCCTTTCAATCTCAAGCCCCTTTAATTTGATCTCGACATTGTAAGATCTTCAGTTGCCCCATTAGTCTCACGTAAGACTCACCAAACTTGTATCAAATGTTTTTTACGAAACCTCACTTTGACATGACTCAACAAAGCCGAAGCTTAAATCTGTCCCAACCATTGTAACTAAAGATGTTTTTTAATTGCACGTCTTCAGAAGAATTCATCTTCTGAGGTTTTTCAATTCGCTATCTACTGATGGCGAGAAAGGATTTCTATGCGTAGAAGAAAGCCGCAATTTAAACGGCGGCGCTACAAGGCTTCCTCAACAAGGAGGCTATCGAGTTCAGATTTGACGGTGCTCGATTTTCTTTGGACCTGGAAGGTCGCAACAACACCCATCTTAAGGGAGGTGGCTTACAAACGAAAGTCGGCCTGGTGGATTTATAAATCACTAAGAAGGCTAAGGGTAGAGAAGTACATCGAACTCTTACCTCGCGGAAAAAATCTTGGGCAGGAGTTATGGACGCTCACTGATCATGGCTTTGAGATCGTTTTGATGGACCGAGATGATATCAAAGAGTATCGGTACCGCGTTCATGCTCCCGCTCATGATTACCTGGGGACTTGTCTACAATTGGGAGATTTGTGGCAACTCAATGTTGAAAAGAATTTTTTAACAGAACAGATGCTTACGAGTCTTGCTCCGTCGAATTTTCCGAAGGGCTTCCGACCAGAAGACGGTGGTCATATTCCAGATGGACTCACCATCTTGCCGGGCAATATCAATCAAGCCGTCATCGGATATGAAGTGGATTTGAATTTAAAAGATCCCAGTCGGTATCGGAGGACCGCCCATTATTACAAATACGATGTTGGTGCGAGCCTTGTCGTGTGGCTGGTAAAAAATATGTGGATCGCAAATAAAATCATCGAGCAGCTCGCTGAATATTCGCATGGAGGTGATGTGAATCCGGTGCTCGCTCGTTTTGCATTTATTCTTGTCGATGACTTCAAGCAAAGAGTTTGGGGTGCTGAAGTGGTGATTGGTCCATTGAAGGGTCAAAGCATTCGCAAAATGCATGCAAACCTGCTGCAAAACCTAGGCAAAGACAATTCAAAAATAGGGCAAAAGGAGATGCGAGATATTTTCTTTCCAAAGTTTAGAAGTCCACAAAAAACAACTGGTTACGTGAAAGGAGAAGAAGCCAGTTTTGATTAACACCCTTCGGGTCCAGGGTGTATGTCACTTTTATAAATATGAACCCATTAACTTCTTATCTTGGGCAAATACTGCTCAAGCGAAAGGTCTTTATGTCAAACGATAATGATAGTGGCGGGATCGCAGCAATAGGCGGAGTCCTAGCTGTTGTGGTCCTATTCGGTGTGCTGATGAAAATTCTGCACGGAGTGTTTATTCAGCTCACAAAGACG
>JAYUEB010000360.1:0-5143 GCA_043739525.1 Bdellovibrionales bacterium | reverse complement strand
TTTTAACTCAGCCGTCGACGCTTACGAAAACGCTCTCATTATGCAGGCGCTCGAGCGCACAGGCTGGAACCGAAATCAGGCAGCAACTCTTTTAAAACTCAATCGCACGACCCTTGTCGAAAAGATTAAGAAGAAAGGCTTACGCCCGCCTCCTGAGGCTTCGGCTTAGGAAGTACCTCGTAGCTTTTCGCAATTCGGCGCGGCAGCCTTCGGGCAGCTGCAGCCCTCTGCAGTTTATCCGTCTCAGTCTCTGTTTGCGGTATTCAGTCAGTTTCCGTTTGCCAGTTTCCGAATCTGGTATCAGATAGCCGTCTGCCTGGACCTGAAAACTGCTACCGCTCTCCCTAAGCCCAAGTGTCTCATGTTGAGAATCTAGCTTAATGTAAATAAATACATCAGCTGTATTCTTTATCATCGCTTTGCAGACATAATTCCTAAGTAAAATCAATACTTAGGCTTGGCGCGGGTGGCATCCGCTTTGCTTTTATAAAGACTAAAGGCAAGGTGCAAATGCGTATAAAAGTCTTAACTACTCTCATTGCAACTCAGTTCATCGCAGCTCAGATTTTCGCAAGTATTCCACGTCATGATCGTGGAGTAGATCTTGATTTAAGTTTAGTTACGACTTCGTGTTCAGGTGCCGGTATTGATTTCAGTCGTATTGCTCAAATCTTTCCAGATAGTCTTTCGACTCAAGATGTTTCAATGGTGATTCCAACGGATATTCCAGCGACAGCTACAGGTGGCCAAGTGGCATCTCACATTGCGGACAAAAGCATGCAATCTTATTTTAATTCAGAGTCATTTAAATCGACTAATTTAGGTAAGACTTCTCATAGTGTTGAAAAATCAATTCAACAAGATGTTACAATTGGTGGATCTTCACCTGACTCAATTCAGCACAATTTCAAATTTGACATGCAAGCAGCTCAACAAACTGCACGTATTAATTATTCTGGTTACACGAACGCGCAACTTTCTTATAAAGCTTCAGGTCAAGAATTGAACTTTGAAGTTTACCGCAATCTTGCGAAAAACATGAAGCTTGCTTACAACCATATCAATAGTCCAAATGATCAAAGAGATGTTGTAAGCTTACATCTTGGTTTTTAGACTTTTCCGATATCTTTTCTAAAATGTATTCCTTGAGATTTGATCTTTTGCGCAAACTCGTATGCTCGGCTGCGTGATTCAGATCGCGTCGAAGCGAGCCCAATCGCATTTAGAACGCGTCCACCATTTGTAACCCACATACCACTTTCAGTTTTGCGAGTTCCTGCGTGCAGAAGGTATTGTGAGTGAGTCGCTGGAAGCAGGCCTTCAATAGGCACATTCTTTTTAGGACTTTCAGGATAGTTCTCGGCAGCCAAGACAATACAGGTAGCAAATAGATCGTGATGCCACTTTAGTTTTGGCAATATTCCGTCAGAGACTTTGAAAAACACGTCACCCCAATCGCCATCGAGCAAAGGTAAGATCACTTGCGTTTCCGGATCGCCAAAACGCACATTGAACTCAATAACGCTTGGCCCTCTTGCGGAAATCATTAGTCCGACAAATAAAACTCCGTGATAAAATAGATTCTGCTTTTGCATTTCAAGCATTGTCGGATCCAAAACTTGTTTGCGAATCTGAAGATCAAGAGATGCATCGATAATCATTGGGGCCGTTGTGCCCATGCCCCCGGTATTGGGGCCCTCATCAGCATCACGCAGACGTTTGTGATCTTGCGCGAGCGGAAGCGCCTCGTATTCTTTGCCGTTTGTGAGTACGAGGTAGCTCAGTTCATAGCCCGGAGTGAACTCTTCGAGTAGCGCGCGTTTGCCAGCAGCACCTAAAACTTTTGCAACGAACAACTCGTGAGCGGCATTTTTGAGACTTGCGAGATCTTTACAAATGTAGACGCCTTTACCCGCTGCGAGCCCCTCTGCTTTCAAAACGTAGGGCGCTTGAGTTTTTTCAGCTGCCACGCAGGTTTCTTCAATAGAAGAAACAATCCAAGAGCGTGCAGTTGGAATATTTGCCCGAATCATGAAGTCTTTAGAAATAATCTTACTCGACTCAAGTTCTGCTGCTTTTTGACTGGGGCCAAAAACCTGAATATTTTGTGCGCGTAAAAAATCGCTGAGTCCCTCTGCAAGCGGAACTTCTGGACCAATCACAACACAATTGATTTTCTTTTGAGAACAGAACGCGCTGATCTCCAAATGCGCCTGAGCAGAAATATTTAGGATCTCAGCAAACTCTGCGATTCCGTCGCTGCCAGGAATTGCAAAAAGACGTGAAACTTGCAAAGAAGAACTGAGTGCTCGTGCTAAAGCATGTTCTCTGCCGCCGGACCCAATAATTAAAAAATTCATGCGCCTAATTTCTCTTTTTGACCCCTCTTGGTCAACACGAGATTGACGAGTTTCGATGGACAACTTAGGCTTATAGAGTTCTCAAGGAGGAATTCGATGGAAAATATAGTTGTCGTGTCTGGTCAAAGAACCGCATTTGGTGCATTTGGTGGTTCACTCAAAGATGTGGGAGCAACTGCGCTCGCGGTCACTGCTAGTAAGAAAGCAATGGAGCAGGCCCACCTTAAGGCAGGCGACATTGATCATGTGGTTTTTGGAAATGTCGTTCAAAGCGGTGCCGACGCTATTTATGCTCCAAGACACATTGGTTTGCATCTCGGAATTCCAGAAAATGTTCCTGCGCTTGGATTGAATCGCCTTTGCGGCAGTGGATTTCAAGCATGGATAAGTGCGGCTCAAATGATTTTGACTGGAGAGGCAAATATTGTTCTCGCTGGCGGAACTGAGCAAATGTCACAAATTCCATATATTTTGAGGGGCGCACGATTTGAAGGATACAGAATGGGAAATGTCCCGGTTGAAGACTATATGACCTCGTCTTTGACAGATGCTTACACCAAAATGCCAATGGCGATTACGGCTGAAAATCTCGCGGAGAAGTATGACATTTCGAGAAACGCTTGTGATGAATATTCTTTCCTCACTCAGTCGCGTTGTGCTGAGGCTCTCAAAAAAGGATATTTCAAAGAGGAGATTGCCGCAGTCGAGGTCACCACTAAAAAAGGAACAGTCCAGGTTTCGCTTGATGAACATCCAAAACCAGATGTTCCTTTGGATAAAATTAAAAGTTTAAAACCTCTCTTTAAAGAAAACGGTACCGTGACAGCAGCGACAGCTTCCGGAATTGTGGATGGGGCAGCCGCGAGTATTCTCATGACAGAATCTGAAGCAAAAAAGCGTGGACTTAAACCGCTTGTTAAAATTGTGAGCTACGCTTCTGTGGGTTGCGATCCAAAAATTATGGGAATTGGTCCAGTAGGTGCTATAAAAAAGGCCTTGGTGAATGCCAATATGACCTTGAAACAAATGGATCTAGTTGAAGTAAATGAAGCCTTTGCTGCGCAGTTTTTATCAGTAGAAAAAGAATTAGGGCTCGATCGCACGCGTACAAACGTCAATGGCGGAGCTATCGCTATCGGCCATCCACTTGCTGCGAGTGGAACACGTATTATGAATCATTTGATGTACGAATTGGCGAGAAGAAGTGCGAAGTATGCTGTTGGAAGTGCCTGTATTGGTGGGGGCCAAGGAATTGCCATCGTCATCGAAAGAATGACATAAAGGATTCAAATGGAATTGGTTGAAAATTCATTTCGGCTTCAGGATCGCACCGCAATTATTACTGGCGAGTGCGAAAGCATCAACCAAGCGATTGGTCGCAAACTTACTCAGCTCGGCACCGATGTCGCCTTTGTTCATACCAATATCGAACGTGCGCAAAAATATTGCGAACAGCTCATGAATAATCACGAGGTCAACGATAAATATGGAAAAGCAATTGCGATCAAAACAGAATTTAGTAAAATTTCGAATTATCAAGAAGCGATCTCAAGAGTTGCAGAGAGTTTTGGTGGCGTTGATATACTGATAGATAACATGAATGCGACTAAGGTCGAAACTTTCAAAGAAGCAAAGTTACATGAAAGTTTAGAGACTTTAATCGAAACGAATTTGAGGGCCCCACTTTTTTTTACTCACGCGGCACTAAGATTTCTTGAAAGCCGCAAACGTGGCCGAGTGATTTATTTGCTTCCCGATGTGACACGATTGGGATTTGCTCAAAACTCTCTATTGGCGGCAACTCGCACAAGCCTCATTCATTTTTCGAAAGCTCTCGCTCGAGAAGTTCAAGCAAGTAATATTTGTGTTAATTGTATCGCGAGTGGATTGAGCGAAGAATTTTTGCTCTCTCAAACCCCTGACACCAAAAGTTTACAGTCGGCTCTAGAATTAACTCAAAGAAAATTGCCTGACGCTCAGTTGATGGATTCTGAACGTATTGCTAATTTCGTCGCTTTCTTGGCTAGCCCGTTGGGTTCTGGAATCACCGGTCAAACAATTGCGGTTAATCAGGGGCTATCGATGACTTCTTAGCCTTTCAGCGATGTTTGAAAATGGCGTTATTATCTTGCGATCTGACTTTAGAAATCTTGAAAATACGACACCATCTTGCAGATCGTTTTTTATCGATGGTCATAAATCAAAAGCGTATAGTTGAAAGCGAGAATTAACGAAGGGCCCCATTCTCAATCCAGTTTCGAACCAGGTCCATATTTTCTGAGGATATCGATTTGCACTGAGAAGATGGTTCTCTGTAATGATCATAATCCCTCGCTAAAACACTCAGGTTGCCGTATTTGAGCGTCGCTTTATAGCTGTCATACCTAACGCCACCTTCAGCTTTTGCGCTGTTATGGCAAGAAACGCAGTTGCTACTAAAGACATTGTTGAAGACTTGTTTAAATGAATTCGCCTGCACTCCGGGTGGATTACCTGAGGATGTTCCTTCCAATATATTTTGTGGTGTGGCTATGCCGGCTGGTACGCTCATCTGATTTTGGCAAGCGCCAAGGCTTAATACTGAAGTTATCAGTAATAAAATAAGAACCAGTTTAAATTTAGTGATTCTGGTCATCATGTCTTTTATCCCCTGTTTCATCTTAGCATCCTTGAACTTAACAAGCTTGAAATTGGCTAATTCATCTCAACTTGAAACGTCTCAAATTAAGATTTACCTGTAAGTGGAATCGTAATGAGCTCAACGTGATAAACATTTTTTTCAT
>JAYUEB010000359.1:0-1664 GCA_043739525.1 Bdellovibrionales bacterium | reverse complement strand
GAAATGGTTTCAGCAAAGAGAGTTCTCGAAATTACAGGTCTAGATCAGTACTTCTCTTTTTATATGAGTGGAACCTGCGTTTCGAGCTGCAAACCATCTCCTGAAGGCCTCATTCGAATTGCAGAAGAGTTTGATTGCGATCCTTCAGCACTTTCCATGGTCGGAGATCACGACAACGATATGATCGCAGCTCGCGCGTGCGGCGCCCATGCCATTCGTGCCTTCTGGCACGATCCCCATTCCAAATCGAATTGCGAATTATCTGATGTCCAATTCTCAAAAGTTGAGGCACTTAAGGATTGGTTGAATCACACTGATGCCGCGAAAGCCTAAGCTTATTTTTTTTATTCCACTCGTTGGTATTTTTTCTGGCGCGATGGCTTCTTACTTTCACCAAATTTCGCCAGTCTCATTTTTGCCGAACATCTTAGGCCTTGTCATAGGCTTTGCACTCTTGTTTTTTCTTAAAACTCAAAACTTTAGGAAAGGCCTAGGTTATTATACCTTTGGGGCAATTGCCTTTATGGCTGCAAGCCTTTGCTTTCAAGGGATGGATTCTGTTCGTCGCTGGATTTCTATAGGCCCTCTTCAGATCAATGCCGGAATGATTGCACTCCCCATTGTTCTTTACGGGATTGCTGACATTAAATCCAGAATTCTGCCACTTTTGCTGATATGTCTCGTTTCGCTCATTCACTTTCTTCAACCTGATTTCGGTCAAGCCGTTTCATTTAATTTGGCCGCCGCTCTCCTTCTTCTTTTGATTCCGGAAATATCTTTGCTGCAAAAGGTTTTTGGCATTTTAATTTGTGGGATTTCGACTTTTTTTACAATGGGTCAACCTGATACATTAGAAGCTCTGCCACAAGTTGAAGGCATTTTGCATCTGATGCCTTTTTCCATTTCAATTTTGAATGTCCTACTTCTTATCGCTCCTTTTGTTTGGCTGACACTCAAATCGCCAATTAAAAAGGAACGTATTTTGTCGGCTGCTTTTGGGGTTTACCTTTTGGCAGAATTTATAGTGACTAAGATTGGAAGTTTTCCGGTCCCAGTTATCGGCGCCGGAGCATCGCCAGTGATTAGTTATATTCTGCTGTTAGGTTTGATTTTAAAGTCGAATCGAAAGGTAGAAAGTCCGCAATCTTAGAGGCAAGAGGTTGTTGATTACGGCCTCCATTTTTTACAACAATATCGTCGACCATTTTGTTTTCAGCATCGTGTGCTCTTGCCATTTCATTTCGGTCTTTCATCTGAAAAAAGATTCCGAAGAGAAATTGACTATCAAGGGTACTCGCAAGACCGGCTAGATTGGCTACCGGTATTTGAATGAGTGTTCCTGTCTTAGCTGCTACAGACCCGGCAACCTCTTTGCTGCCAGACCAAGTCCCTTTATCGACGCCTGCTACCAACAAAACATTTGCTAAAGCCATTTGGCTTTTCTTAAGCTCAACGCCCAGACCTGAAATCACTCTTAAAATATTTTGGCAGGTACTTTCGTTATCGACTCGTTGCTGTTGCGATTCACCGTCAAGATAATATTCTAAGCCCGAACCCGTGTACATTGTCACCGCATCTGGAGCAAATCCGAGTCGATTATGTAAAAAAACTTTGAGAGCATCGGATCCGCCAAGAGTCCGAAAAATAATATTAGGCGGATAGTT
>JAYUEB010000358.1:0-15492 GCA_043739525.1 Bdellovibrionales bacterium | reverse complement strand
CCAAGGACAAATTAATATTGTCCTCAGTCTTTATTTTTCGTTCGTTGATTTCGGTTTCTTTCTAATCTCGCTGCCTAGACAAACCCGATTCAAGGAGAGTCGAATGTTAAGATTCCTATGATTTGTGAGCCCTCGCTTTAAATGACATAGACTCCATCAAAAATTCTCCTGTCATTGTTTATTCGGCAAGGATTATCAGACCTTCTTGAATTGGTTCCTTAGAAAGTCCATTGAATCTCATAATTGAGATCAGGAGCGGCTAGAAAAGCTTGAGCGGACGGTTTTTAAATAGAAAGCACCATCTCGATATTTATTTTGTATTGGGCAACTATCCCATGAAAAATCAGCAACAAGATCTGGAGGCGGCAACCTCTGCATTCAAACTATTGTGCCGGCTTAAAAAAAAGGACATGAAATCTGAAATCATGTCCTTCATCAACAGTTTAAGGGGCAATCTTATTTACAAATAGAGATTTGCGCGCGAGTGTAGCGCGGATTTTCGTGTCTGTAGTCGTCAACACGATAGTGCTCAACATTGTAAGAAAGTGGCTGAGTCACCTGTACATTGCCGTAAGCCAAACAAGTTTTTACTGGGTGAGTAGAGTCTGAACGATCAATTGACCAGTGGATACAAGTGTTTTCCATTGAAACAACTTGAACAGCCAAGTGAACAGCCGCAACAGGCTCAGTTACTGATTTCACACAAACAGTTTTAGGGTGAGTAGAGTCTGAAATATCGATTTTTGATTCTACGCATCTAGTTGCTAAACCTGCTTTAATATCTGTGTGAAGTGTCTGTTTGTCTGCGCTCACACAAACATGGTCAGCAGAAATTTTGCCGTAGCCTGGGAACAAAACACTATCTTTGACAACGACAACGTCATTGTAGCTGTAAGAAACTTCGGTGCCAGCGTGAGCTGCGAGGGTGAACAACAAAGAGAGCATAAGGACTGCTAGTTTCATATTTTTTCCTTTTTAAAAATGGTTTCAGTTGCGGTGCTATAGCTACTCGCATCCTCGACTCTAAACAAATCAAAATGAAAGGTGTCACGAGAAAGCGATCACAAAAATTGCGAACGTTTGAAGACTTAATGAGCCTTAGGTGCAGCAGATGTTATAGGAATAAACTGCATACTCAACTGATATACTTCGTCACCCTGCTCTTCGGTTAAAAATTGATTAAATTCACTTTGAAACTCGCGCAGCATTTTCTTTGCGAGCTCCAGATTTTCTTTGCGAATATTTAAGTAACTGACATGGTAGGCGCGATCAGCTTGTGGAACTGAATTAATACCCGAGACTGTTTCCCCCAAAACCTTTTGGTGAAACAATTCCAAACTCCTTTCATTCGGTTTAGGCACTCTCACGGCAAGAGTCGAAATTTTCAAACCCTCGCCTTCAATCTTCTTGATAAGCCCAACATCGATTGCACGCTCTAATAACTCGGTAATTTCTTCATAGGAGTATTTGGATTTTAGTGCTTGTGAAATCCAACTTACGTTCTCACGAAAATTCTTAAGCGTCGTCATTTCGCGTAAGATATGGGTCAGCGGATTCATCAACAATTCTTGCAAATCTTGTAGTTTGTCTTCATCGATTACTTTGAGCTCAAGTCTTTTATCTTCATTAGAAAGTACTTGATTTAAAAATAAGCTCATCTTCGTAGACTTTGATTTTTTCTGAAGACTAACTAGTTTCTCGAAATACCTCGCCTCTTCAGGATTGAATTGAAAGTATTTCGCCAATGCTAAAATGAGATTTTTACCGGGGTGACGCTGTCCATTTAAAATCATGCTGAGCGATGCTGCACTGGCGATGCCGAGATGACGTTTCCAAACGTTGAGGCTCCAGCCCTGTGATTTGACCTTCATAGACGACACGTGATCAGCCAAGAAAGCTTGATAGTTTTGATAAGATCGGATCGAACCACCCATGAGCGGTACTTAGATAAGTTAAGTCGGCTATAGTCAACTCGTAGTCTTGAGTGCTTAGAAAATCGAAAAATATTTACAGCCTCAGCTTTTGAGCTACTCATTTTCAAATGACGTTGTTAAACGATCAGAATCTTGAAACCACTCATCTTATCCATCCTCATATTTATATTTTCGGCTTTTTCGACTCAGGCTCGCGCAATTGTTAAAGGCTCTGTTGTGAAAGCCTCAGATCCGATAGCCTATTCCGTGGTTGGGATCGTCACGGAATCAGTCTTGAACGACGAATCCAAAGTTAAAACGCATTGCACGGGCGCTCTCATTCTTTCTAACGTCGTCTTAACCGCCGCGCACTGTTTGGTGGATTCAGACGGCAACGACTTGCCAACTGAAAGTATCCTCATCTTCTTTGGTCTGAAAGAGTCCGAGGCAGATCGAAAAAATTTGAGTCGCAAAGTGCTGCGTATTCAAATTCATCCTGAATGGCGTCGGAACGAAATATCTAGCTTCAATGATCTGGCAAAAATTGAACTCGATCAACCGGCCCCTCTCCCTTATGTACCCTTATCTATCGATGAATCGCCACACGTCCTGAGCGTTCTTGAAATTGCTGGCTACGGAATATGGAGCATTCTTGATTCCGAGAATCTTGGAGTTCTTAGGCGCGCGCAAATTTCGATTGATTCCTACTCGGCTCAAGACCTTGAGTTTAAAGTTCAGACAAATGGGCATGCTTCGACTTGCGAAGGCGACTCAGGCGGCCCGGCTTATATTCTGAAAAACGGAAAGCCCTACCTCGTCGGCGTCGCGAGTAGAGGAGACGAAGGCTGCCAAGAATATCAAACTTTTGAAAACATTTCTGCGCAAATGAATTTCTTAAGATCAACGATTTCGGCACGTGTAAACTAGCTGACGAATCAGGTGCGGAATTTACCTGTCAAAAGAAGTACAAGCACTTGAAAAGTGTCACTATAAACCTCAAGTAAGAGTGATAAGTCTCGCACACAAATGTGTCGAGCAGAAGTAGCTTAAGCGCGCTCTTGAAGTTTTATTTTTAATACAGGTAAATTTTCTGCACTTTAAGGGCTTAAGGAATCGTTCTAAATTGTCGGTCGAGAATTGCCCAATGGGCGGGATGGTGACCCCAGCTTGCAAACAAGCAACGTGGGCTGAACCTCATGATCTCATAGGCTTACAAATTTCTAATTGTGCTCAGCAGGAGTCCGAAGTCCTCAGTTTCTACAAAAATGGTCTTTCTCTTCGTGATATCGAGAACCGCATTGGATATTCGAAAAGCAAAGTTCGAGATATTTTGATAAGAGCAGAAATTCCTTTGCGCAAGCGTGTCGAGGAAAATCGTCGGGCGACACAGGGAATTCGAGCGAAGAAAAATGCAAAGCCACCATACGGATTCTGTTACTTCGAGGGCAGAGCTGTTGTGAATCCCAAAGAGTATTCCTGTGATCATTCGGCGTTGGACTTCAGGTCATTCACTCAATTCCATTGCGACCTCGTTAAATGAAAAGCGGGTGCCATTGCCGATGGGCAAATTGTGGTCGTGGAATTCCGTGGCAAATATTATTCAAAGAATCAAAACGGGTCACTTAATAAAAAAGGGAGATCAATATGAACTTCGATAAATTATTTCCCTGGATTGTTGGCATTGTCATAGCATTTGCTTGCCGCTGGCAAACTTGGGGTACTTCAGGCTTGGATCTGGAGGGCACAGGCAAAAGTCATCTATGAATCTCGCACGTCGACATCATCAGAAAAAGTTCAAGTTCGACCCGTCCAAAAGCAATAAATCAGTTAACTCAATCGATGACCTGCTCGATTCTTAACACATTTTTTGCATGGACACTCCAGTCCGATCTTGGTCAATCCTGTCTTCAACATGGAGTCGCGCCAAGCCTCTTTTTGTCGATTTGGATTTGAGCTCAGGCTATTTAAGAGGTGGCTTAGTTATACTGGGTTGCACGGAATGTTCGCCTCCAACGGCCTTATTTTGTGGTGCGGGAGTTAACTTTTTGGGAATCTCAATAAGAAAAGCGCAACCACTTCCGGGGTTATTTCGAACCGAAATTTTTCCTTGTAGTAAAAAAATTGCCCGTTGAACGATGGTCAATCCAAGACCAAGACCACTCTGATCGAACCCGCCAGATGCAAAGGGTTTGAAAATATTTTCTATATTATGAGGTGCAATGCCACCGCATTCGTCTTCAACTTCAATTATGACATTTCCTCCGCTGTCACCCGATCGCAAAGCAATTTTTCCAGTCGGCTTAGAGTATTTTAGAGCATTCTGAGTTAAGTTTGCTAAGGCTGAAAGCAAAAGCTGGCGATCCGTTTCTAGTTCGATATCAGGGCTTACTTCGTTGACTAGAACTTGATGCTTGGTTTTGGCCTCGGTTTGTGCTGTAAATAAAATTTGATCTACTAAGACATTCAGCTGAAATTTTTCAAGATAAAGCTTTGGATCGGCCCGCATTCGAACTTCAGATAAAGATCGATCAATAATATTTCGCATGCTTTCTAAATTTTCGCGCAAGACATTTGCGGTGCTACCGCCTGTGCCAACTAGGCCCTGCTTTATCATTTCTGCAGCGATTGTCGCACTTGACAGTGCATTTCGAAGTTCGTGGACGAGCATCCCTAAATGCTGAACCTCACGTTCCTCGGTCGCCTGACTACTTCTAAATTGAAATTCTGACACGGCGGATGCTATGGCAATATCGAGGCATAAATTTAAATCGTTAAATTCTTGCGATGAAATATTTGCTTTTCGCCTTTGTGCTAGTTCAGTGATCGCTTGGCACATTGCCCCGTATGAATGAACGACGTGGGACAATGTATAGTGAAGGCGTAAAAGCTCCTTACCATGGCCGGTTGCGCCGACCACGATATTTTGTTCCGTCGCAGCCGTCTTGGGATTTTTTAAGTAAGATATAAGGCTTTCGTAAAAAATGGGAAGACCTCTACGAAGCTCCTTAGAGGACGAGAGTGACCCTGCTAGATCCAGGGTTCTTTCTTCTGCCAGTACTAAAATTTCAGATCTGTGCTTTTCAAGAAATTCATACAGCATTTTTTCTCCGAGCTTTCAATATTTTGTAAAAAGAGATGCACAAATCGAGCCCGTCTGTTATCACGTTTGGAACTTGAATACTGTTTCTGAGAAACTCATTTTAGTCATTGATGATTCAAAAGATAATCTAAGTCTTTTGGAGTTGTTATTTACCAGCAGAGGTCATCAGGTTTATTGTGCACCAAATGGCCTGGCTGCGATATCTTTATTGCAAGAACTATCGAGCTTACCCGACCTCATACTTTTAGATGCGCAAATGCCCATTATGGATGGCTACCAGTTTCGAACTGAGCAAAAAAAGAATGTGCGTCTTCGTGATATTCCTGTGTTGGTTATGACCGGTGACGATGATGCTTTATTATCTCAGAAAATGGATCATCCAGAGGGCATTCTTTTAAAGCCACTCAAATTTAAAACGCTCATTGATAAAGTGGAAGCTTATTTATAGCCGTGTGGTTAAATGCCTCATCTGCTCGATCGAAGCTTCTTCTTACAGATCTTAAACTCGATTTAAGATTAAGAGTGTGGCAACATAATTTTCAGGAGACTTTCTCCGCTCACAAAAATCTTGGGTTCTAAACTGTCGTCCGTTAATTGCTTATCTGTAAGGATGGTGATGATGGGCAGGATCGAACTGCCGACCACGACTTGCGCTAATAAGTGCCGGTGGCACTTTTTAGTGAAAGGCGTAGGAGAGAAGAGAGCGGCAGTGCCAAAGGCACGATAGCGAACGAAGCGACTGCGGACGAAGCCCGCTAGGTCGGCGAAACAAAAAGAAACGACACAAACAAAAAGATAAACGAAAAGATGGTGATGATGGGCAGGATCGAACTGCCGACCTAGAGTTTAGGAAACTCTTGCTCTATCCAACTGAGCTACATCATCACAAGATAAAGAATGTTTTTTACATCGAGAGCCTAAGTGGTGGCAACAGACAACAGAGACTGAAACTGAAAAACCGCTGACCGAGTACCGCTGCCAGTAAACGACGCAATCTTAGGGCGGTGCATCCGAAAATTGTAACGGGTACCTTTTGTAAATTTGACTCGAACTTTTGTTAAAGCTAGGGTCAGCTTATGTCGATGATTTTAAGACAGCTCCAGTCTACGAGATATGTCAACGATCCAAAACTTCTAAAGCCATTGAAGAAAGTTCGTTGTGCGGTACCTTTTACTGAATTTCATATTTACGAAAATGGATTTGTAAGCAATTGCTGTTTTTCTTGGATGCCCACAGAAATCGGCAACATTCAAGATGTATCGCTCTTAGAAATGCTTGAAAAAAAAACTTCTCTTGCAATTCAAGAATCAGTTTCAAACGGAAGTTATGAGTACTGCTCAACTGAAAACTGTCCGGTGCTGAGTAACTATTTATACACTGGTCAGATAAAAGATCCTTTAGTCAGAAATGATCTCTTGCACACTGTTACTCTTACGTCGCGGCCTATTCGAATTTTTTTAAGTTACGATAAGTCGTGCAACCTATCTTGCGAGAGCTGCCGCAATGAAGTTCAACTTCTCACCGAAACCTCGGCTCCCCCTGAGCTAGTTCAAATTCATCGTCGTGTTTCTGAAGAGATCAGAGCTCTTCTCGATGCGGGCTATGCCGTAGAAGTCGCCGTTACGGGCTCTGGAGACTCTTTTGCATCCCCTCTCTTTTTCAATCTTATGGTCAATTTACCTCATTCAAATCGTCTCGGGATTAAAATTTTAACAAACGGTACGATGATGACCGCGGCACGAATCAATCAAATCAATCCCGATCTTGTGCAGTATGTTTCGGTGAGTGTCGATGCCGCAAGAGCTGAAACTTATAAAAAGATTCGCAGAGGTGGACACTTCAGTTTGTTAGAGAAAAATATAAAAGATTTTGATCGGATGGTGAGTGAAAAATCATTTCGCAATTTTCATGGTTGGGAAGTCAATTTCATTGTCCAATCGGACAACTATCGTGAAATGGGAGAGTTCGTCGATTGGTCTGATCAATTCAAAAGTCTTAACTCAGTCTCCTTTTTAATGATTCAAGATTGGGGACATTTGGCGAAAGACCATTTCGCAAAAAAAGCGATCTGGATGAAAGATCACTTCGAACATCAAAATTTTCTAGAAGCCTTACAAGATCCACGTCTCGCCCGAAAGCGGGTTTCATTAGGTAATTTACATCAATTTAGGAATCTTAAAATTGAGGCCCATGTTTAAGCAAATACTTTTAAATTTTCAGCCGCGTAGTGTATTTGATAAAAACTATGCTGCCTACGATCGTATTCCTTGGATCGATCGCGCTTTTTATTCTGAATTTTTGGTCAACGCCTTTTATACTTTGAGTAGTGCTTCCCTACCGCCAGGAGATATTATTGATGGCGGGTGCAATATCGGATACCACTCTTCTGCTCTTTCTTACATAGCTTCTAGATGGAAAAGTCAGCTGGTTTGCATCGACCCTAATTTAAAGTGTCTTAGCCGTTGTAAATATTTTTTTGATTTGCAAAATTTTTCTTCTTATAAATTGGTTCACGCAGGCCTTTTCGAAAAAGATACCCAAGGATTTTTTCATAATGAACCGGGTCCAAATGAGGTCAGGCAAGATAGCTTTTGCACAACTACAGCCGATCTCGCAACGGAGCCCGTGACACTCCGAAGTCTTGATTCGATTGTGCGTGAATTTGACCTTAAGCCCAGCATCATCAAACTGGACCTTGAAGGTTTTGAAATTTCGGCTTTTAAGGCTATGAGCAGTGCTTTGCGGACACGGCCGATCCTCTCTTTTGAGTTTCCTCATAAGAATTACACAAACGCCGAAATTGACGCTTGCTATGACTTTTTTTCTGAAAATGAATACATTAGCTTTGACGCCTTCGGAAATATCTTTCAAAAAGAAAATTGGAATATTGGCGGACCCTGGAATCGCTTTGCTGTACCCAAGAGCTTTGCTGACTTTATTCCTGAGCTTCGTCGTGAGTTTGAAAAAATTCACGCTCAGTATGCTTATAGGAGTTTGTGAAATCTCCGTATTGCATCCGCAAATTGAAGCAGGCACCTTTTAGCTAGCTTTTTTTATCTTCCTGTTTCGAGGCGGTCTTGCACAACACGGCTATTATTTGGCGTGCGGATATCATAAGTCTCAGATTGTGGCTGAGAATGAAAATAAGGGTTCGACTCAATCTGATGGTGAGTCTGCACAAAGAAGCCCAAAATTGTCACTAGAGAGACCACAAAAAGCCAAAATTCCCACTCGGTTCGGTCAATTCGAAAGAGTTTGGATTTGGCCATTGTCTTTAAAATGCTTGGCATCCGGTTCTCCTTAGGATTCGCGTTTAAATCACGAGGACGAGTAGGACTTGTAAGTCCCATCTCGAGTCTTTACTTCAAATTGGATGCCAAATTTGGGAGGGATCTTAGTTGATCTTTTGCTTCTTGGCTTGTCTGACAAGCGGGAACTGAACCTTGGCGAAATTCTCAGTTTGAACGGGAGCTTTTGGCTCTGTTTTTTTCGAATTCTTTTTACGGTAGCTCGCAAGTTCCATATGGCCGTAGGTTTTTTTACGGTACATCTCGAGCACTTCTTCTTTAAGGTCTTCCTCAAGAGTCTTTAAAAATTTGGGTGGAATAAAACCTTGGGTTTTAAGCGCCACAATATAATGTTCAACGACGCGATTAATTAACAGGTCCCCGGTATCGTCGCCGACGAGCGAGTTTTGGAGTTGTTGTTCAAAAATACTAAATAAAAGATCACGCTTTAGACGCATGAAGTTCCTCCGAAAATGGTCCAATATATTTTCGGTCACTTATTGAAATAATTAGAGTACAGATCCAAAAGTTTTTGGTTTAGGCTAACGACTATGAAGGGCTTAAATCAGACCGAACTAGAACAAATTTGCGACGAGGTTCAGACCTGGGTCGGGGCGCAGCTGCAAGAAGTTGTAGCGAGTGAGAGTCATATCGCGCTTGGCCTCTACCATCATCAAAAAGTGCAGTGGATGATGTTTGATTTTGCGACACAGTCACCGGTTTTCTTGCTCTTGGATGATTCGGCCGTGAGGCGTCTAGCGAAGCAAACCAAGCCTGTTACGCTCTTTATGAGGGCTCATTTTGAGGGAAAACGGATCTCTCGTATTGAATTAGCCAAAGACCAAGGTCGCGTCTTACAAATATTTTTTCATTCTGAATCTGATGAGTACTCTGTCGAAGTGATTTTGTTTTCTTATGCTAAAAATTTTATCGCGAAGGCTGGGGATAAAAAAATGAGCTTCTTTAAACCAAAAGAAGTTTCGAAACAAGAGACAACCCCTGTGGTAGAGATCAAACCAAGCGCAAGGTCTTTTCATTCCATTCAAAGCGAATGGCTGCTGGCGAAGGGTTTGGTGCGGGGTGAGAATTTAAAAGCTCAGCCAGATGAAAAGCGCGAAAAATTAAAAAAAGTGATTCAGAAAAAAACCATCGCATTAGAGAAAATGAAATTAGATCTTGAGACGAAAAGTACTTCCAGGTGGGGAGAGGTTGGGGAGTGGTTGAAGCTCCACCAAAGCTTGAACGTACCACAGGAGCTTCTCGAGTTCATTGATTCTGAGAAGTCTTTAAGCCAAAACATCTCGATTTGTTTTCAAAAAGCCAAAGACCAAGAGCGCAAAATGAATGGCGCAAAAGAGCGCATTTTGACCTTGAGCCTTGAAGTGAAAGAGCTCACTCAAAAACTTGATCGCGATGAGCCAGTAGACAATAAAGCTCCAGTTCCAAAGAAAAATTTTTTACAGAAATTGGGAGCTCAAGCTCGCACTTTCAAAGTGGATGAAAATCTTCAGGCTTATATCGGCAAATCTGCCAAAGATAACCTAGATATTCTCAGGCGCGCGCAGCCTTTTGATCTTTGGCTTCATTTGCGAGATATTCCGAGTGCCCATGTCGTAATCAGGCGCACAAGGGATAGGCAAGTGAGTGATGCTGAGTTTCGCAAGATTGCTCAGTGGCTGATCGCTGAAAATTTTGGCAAAAAAGCCAAGGATAAAGCCGGCGAATTTTTTGATTTGATCATTTGTGAATGCCGCTTCGTTAAACCAATCAAAGGAGATAAGCTCGGGCGCGTGAATTACCAAAACGATCGCACGCTTCGGGTAAAATTTGAATCCTGACGCGAACTTATCTCCTGCATAGCTTTACAAAAATGCAATGAGTCACCACCTCGAGCTTGACACTAGACTTAAGCTGCATAGGATTTTGTTCTTAAGGACTTTAAGTAAATTTCGTGAGGAGAAACAACATGATTGAAGTGCGAGATTTGACTAAGACTTACGGTCAAAGAACAGCTATCAACAAGCTTAATTTTTCGGTGAGCAAGGGTGAGGTTGTCGGGTTTTTGGGGCCCAATGGTGCCGGCAAGACAACGACAATGAAAATTATCACGGGCTTTATGGCGCCGAGTTCAGGATCTGTCACAGTTGCAGGTTTTGATATCTTCGAAAATCCAATTGAAGTTAAAAAGCGAATTGGGTATTTGCCTGAGACTCCGCCTGTCTATACGGACATGCGAGTGCGTGAGTATTTAAAATTTGTTGCAGAACTAAAAGGAGTCGAGAGTTCAAAGCTTGAGAACTTAGTTAATTCGGCAATTGATAAAACAGATTTAGGTTCTGTTTCGAATCGATTGATCGGCAATCTTTCGAAGGGGTATCGTCAGCGCGTCGGCATCTCGCAAGCCCTGGTTTCAGATCCCGAAATTTTGATTATGGATGAACCAACCGTTGGACTTGATCCTCGGCAGGTTGCTGAGATTCGAAATCTCATCAAGAGCCTTGCGGGCCAACATACGATTTTGCTCTCGACTCATATTTTGCCAGAAGTGCAGGCAAGTTGTGAGCGTATCATCATTATCAATCAAGGAAATATCGTTGCCGAAGACACGCTCGACGGAATCGCAAAAAAAATGTCAGGCACGGGACGAGTCATCGTTCGGGTGCAGACATCAAGTGATCAATTACTTGCAGCTCTTCGCAAAGTCACAGGCGTTCGCAAAGTCGAAATAGGTTCGAACAGCGCACTTGAAATTGAAACCGACGGCAAAGACAGCGTTTCTCAATCCATAGCTTCGCAAGTTGTCAGTAGCGGCGCGGGTCTGATTGAAATTCGATCTGAAAGTATGAATCTCGAAGATGTGTTCTTAAAACTCACTTCGAAAGAAGAGCAACAAGGGGTTGTGTCATGAAGGCAATCTGGATTATAGCAAAAAAAGACATTCGCTCGCTACTTGCGAGTCCGCTATTTTATGTCATTACAGGGATCTGCACTTTTTTTTGGTCACTTAAATTTGTGAAAGATGTTGGCGACTTTGCAGCTCATTCAGCAATGTCGGGTATGCAAGGCGGAGGCGAAGATTCAGGCCCAAACTTGATGTATCAGGTTTTCGCAGCTCATCTTTCTTTTGTAAATTTCATTTTGATTCTCGCAGTTGCGGGATTCACGATGAGACTTTTTGCAGAAGAGACTCGCAATCGCACTCTTGATTTATTGCTCACAAGCCCCGTGACAAGTACGCAAATCACTCTTGGAAAATTTATTGGAGGACTCGTAGTCGCATGGACAATGGTGGCGATTGCTGCCCTTTATCCCATCTCCCTTGCGCCCATTGCAACTTTTGATTGGGGGCCATTATTCGCTGCTTATCTTGGCATCTTCTTAACGGTTGGCTGCTATGTTGGTGTTGGAATGATGATGTCGTCATTTACTCAGCACCCTGTTCTCGCAGTTATTTTTGGCCTGATAGGTAACGTAATGTTATGGTTTGTCGGACTCTTCTTGGAAGGTGCTGAGGGGCCATTTTGGACAGGCGTTAAAGATCAGATGACTTTAGGTAATCACTTTTCAAATTTTGTAAAGGGTGGAATCAATCTTTCGAGCTTGGTTTATTTTGCAAGTGTCATGTTTATTTGTGTTTTTATCACTCAACGGGTCGTTGAGTCGCATCGCTGGAGATAATCGTATGAGTAAAATTTCAAAAATTTGTTTAGGAACCGGAATCTTATTTCTTGTTGTTGCTGGTATCGCACGTCTCATATTAAATACGATGCATCCTGCACTCTATGCTCCGTTAGGACTTGGTGTTGCAGCGATCATTGCGGTGTTTGTTATCGATCGTAAATTCTTTTATGAGTTTTTCACGATGAAAACAACCAAACACGGCATGAACATGGGGTGGCTCATTGTCATGGCCCTTGTAAGTATCTTTGTCGTCAACTTTTTGGCCGTTCGTTATGAAAAGAAATGGGATCTCACAAAAGAAGGACTGAATTCTCTGAGCGATCAGAGCTTGAAGATCCTGTCGACGCTTAAGTCTCCGGTGACTTTTGTTTTACTTTACTCAAAACAAGAGCAGGCCGAGGCCAACAAAAAACGTGTTTCTGATTTTATTCAGCTCTATCGTGAGAAAAGCTCGAAAGTAAACTTCGAAGCCTATTCAGCACTTAATAAACCAGCGCTTGCCGAGAAGTTTGAATTCAAAAATGGCGATATCGGATTATTTGCAGAATACGAAGATCGACATTTAAAAATTGAAAATGTTTCTGAAGAGGGAATTACCAAGATACTTTTGAAACTCACTCGAGACCAGAACTCCAGGAAAACCATTTATTTCTCGACTGGCCATGGGGAGCGTGAAATTGAGGGCGTCAAGCCTGAAAATATTTCGAATTTCAAAACGGATTTGGACACGACTTATAATACAAAAAGTTTGAAACTGATTGAATCGGATATTCCCGCTGATGCTGCGGCCTTTGTGATCCTGGGACCGAATCAATTTTTCTTGCCTGCTGAGATTGCGAAAATTAAAAAATATGCGATGTCAGGTGGGCATCTTTTTGTTGCAGCGGACCCAGGCGAAAAGCACAACATCGTTGAAATCGATAAAATCTTTGGTGTTCAGTTTCAAAACGATTACGTACTGGATACTCGGGTTCAGTTAAGTCAAGTGGGGCCGATCATTGCTCTTGGAAGCACTCATTCGCACACCAGCGACATTACAAAATCGACTGCCGATCAATTGTTTTTATTGGCGAGCTCACTTATTAAATCACCAGATGCCTCTTCAAGCTTTAAGTTCGAAGAGCTTGTTCAGACGGGTGCCTCGACCCAGGCTGTGATGAAGCTTGAAGATACTCCGAAGGTCGTTTCAAAAGGACCTCACACGATCGTCATGCAAGTCACAGGTAAACTTGAAGGCAGCGATAAAGAATTCTCGGCAATTTTTGCTGGCGATAGCGATTTTCTATCAAATCAGCTCTACGATAAATATGGAGATCGTGATCTCGCGATGAATTCGATTTCTTATTTGGCCAAGGATGATGATTTGATCGCAATTCATCCCAAAACACCACGAGCAACTAAATTGAACGTCATTTCTTCTTATAAAAATTATCTTGCGGTAGTTTTGATTCTTGCGCCCCTCATCATGCTGCTTTCAAGCGGTGTTATTTGGTGGAGGAGAAGAACGGCATGAAGTCTTTTCGAGGCACCTTTATTTTTACGGTCGTGGTGATTGCGGCCTGTCTTTTTTCTTACTTTGAGGTCTTTAAAAAGGGCAACGAAGACTCTGAGAAAAAAGATAAGGAATCTCAGCTTTATAAATTAAAAGCTGAAGAGATTTCACAAATTGAACTCTTAAAAGGGGAAGCTCTGATCATAATGAAAAAAACAGGAGACAATTGGGCTCTTGAAAAGCCAGTTGTTGATAAGGTCGATCAGACCTCTGTAAAGAATTTTTTAGATACCGTATTAAGAGAAAAGACCTCGGACCTTGTTGAAGAAGGTGCGGCCGTTGATTTTAAAACTTATGGTCTCGACAAGCCTGAGTTTCGGTTAAGGTTCACAGGCAGTGGCGCAAAGGCCATAGTCGAAGATGTGAGTTTTGGATCGGTCAAAGCTTATGATGGCAGTGTCTATAGTCGCTTTGGTGAAGAAAAGAAGGTTTATCTCGCTCCAAGCTACTTAAGTGCCGTTTTAAACAAGAAGCCCTCAGACTTTCGAAATAAAAATGTTTTCATTACAAGTCCTGCAGATGTGGATCATTTGAAAGTTTCAGGAAGCGAAAAAGTGGAGCTTGAAAGAACCAAAGAGAGCTGGAAATTACTTGCGCCTCAAAACTACCTCGCACAAGTTTCACCCGACTCGGTTATGTCCTACTTAAATCAATTTCGCGATGTCAAAGGTTCAGAAATCGTTGCGGACGATAAAACAGATAGTACTCTAGTTAAAAGCTACCATTTAGATAAACCAGCTGTCACAGTTTTAGCTCATCGGGCTCAAGAGCCAAAAGATTACGAATTAAAAATTTCAGACCCTAAAGCAGATAAAGATCACAATCTTTATATGATGAGCTCAGATACCACTAGCATCTTAAAGGCTGTTCAATCCAATCTTGATGCTATCGATAAAGGGGCATTTGATTTTACTGACAAACATCAGGCGTTCACTTTTGGTACTGTCACGGCTGAGGAGATTCGTGTTTCGACAGCTGATTTTAAAGGCTTTGTCAAAAAACTAGGTAATGGCTGGCACAATGGAGACGAGGCTGATAAACGCGAAGCCGATACAACTAAGATAGATGATTTGCTTGGCAAGTTTAATCATCTCGAGGCAAAGAAGCTTTTGAAAGTTGAACCTAAAAATCTTAAAAACCAAATTGTTATTTCAGAGGCGGGCGGTAAAGAGATATTTAAAATGAGTTGGGGTGAGCCCATTGAAGAGAAGTCGTCTTCGAAAGAAAAATCAAAATCCCCTCCTGTGAAATTTGTGTATGTGACCACTAACAAAATCAAAAATGTTGTGACTTTGATGGCGACTCAAATTGATGCTTTGGCATTGCAGACAATTTTTAGAAATCCTGATCCGATTCAGTTTTCGGGTAAAGGTCCTAAGGATATCCCGAATCGCCCTGCAGCGGCCGCTTTAGATCAGAGAAATCCGACTCCAACACCTCAACAGGAGAAGACGAAATAGTTATGTTTGAATGTGTGGAGAGCTCGCCAACCCGAGTGGATTTAGCCGGAGGGACACTTGATTTTTGGCCCATCTATTTGATGTTAGACCGGCCCCAAACGATCAACGTCGCTATTAGTATTTTTACCCATTGTCGTTTGAAAGAACGAAGTGACGAAAAAGTTTTAGTTCACTCGAAAGACCTCAAAAAGAAAAAAGAATTTAAAAATTTGACCGCCTTTATTGAAGATAAAGATTCAGATCTTGATCTCATTCGTACTCAGGCCGAATTTTTTAAACCGACTAAAGGTTTTGAAATTGAAACCGAATCTGAAAGTCCTGTGGGGGGAGGACTTGGCGGAAGTTCCTCGCTTTGTATTTCAATGATCAAAGCCTTTTCAAAATGGCTGGGTCATAAATATGACACTTATGAAATGGTGACTCTTGCCCATAATCTCGAGGCAAAGGTCCTCAAGAAAATTACGGGTACTCAAGATTATTTTCCGGCTATTTTGGGTGA
>JAYUEB010000357.1:0-5149 GCA_043739525.1 Bdellovibrionales bacterium | reverse complement strand
AGAAAAAGTCAAAACCAGGAGTTGATATCGAAGCTCTTATGAAAGTGTCGATGATTGCTACTGACAAAGAACTCCTGCAAGACGGAGATATCGTTGGAAATCAAAAAACTTTGGCCATTCTTCCGCCCGTTTGTGGTGGCTAGATTTTAAAAGTTGAAATAGCGCTGCCGCTTTATGAATAGTCTGTAAAACTCTCCAAGCTAGAGGACTCCCAAACCAGAGTCATGCGATAATGAGGGTAATTGTTTTCATTGTTTGGTCCCCCTTATTTTAATTCAGGAAGTCCGTTTGTTGCGACGATTGCGTTCATCAATGCAAGTCGTTATTGGGTGTCATTCCTATCGTATGCACCTATCCTGAAGTTTTATAGAAATTAAAATGTGAGGTCTTGATGAGGTCGGGTTCAGTAGGCGTTGACATTCAACGAAAATCAGAAGCATCGATCGAGCCTTTTCATGACTTGCTAGCTGTTGAAGAGCCACTTGAAATTCGTCTTGAATACGATCACCCATTAATTAAATATCAACGCGAGCAAAAGTCGATCTCTATCACGATGCGAACTCCTGGAAATGATTTTGAGCTTGCAGCAGGTTTTTTATTTACGGAGGGCTTAGTTTTTGAACGCAAAGATATTTTAGACATTGGTCATTGCGGACCAAAAATCGAAGGCCTAGGTCATAGCAATGTTGTAAAAGTAAAATTGGCAGAGGGCTTTAAAGTAGATATAAAAAATTTAGAAAGACATTTTTATACCAGTTCAAGTTGCGGAGTCTGCGGCAAGGCATCTATTGATGCGCTTAAAACTCAAAATCAATTTACGAAATCGCAATTGGGCAGGTCACTGTCCCATTTTCAAAGTGAAGCGATTTACAGTTTACCTCAGAAGTTGAGAGAATCCCAAGAGGTTTTTGATAGGACGGGAGGTCTTCACGCTTCAGGATTATTCGATAAAAACTTAGAACTGATTCTTGTTCATGAGGACGTGGGGCGCCACAATGCGCTTGATAAAATAATTGGCGAGGCGTTTTTAAATCAATATTTGCCTTTGAATAACCATCTATTACTTTTGAGTGGTCGAGTCAGTTTTGAGCTTGTTCAAAAAGCAGCAATGGCTGGCATTCAAGTGATTGCGGCTGTCGGTGCACCTTCAAGTCTGGCATTTGAACTCGCAAAAGAGATGAAAATCACTTTAATCGGGTTTTTGCGAGATCGAAAATTTAACATTTATACGGGAGCATCGCGAATTATATGAAGCTGCGATTGAATTCACAGAATATCAGAATCAGACTTTCAGCAAGTGATATTGAAAAGCTTGAAAAAGAAACCAAGTTGACTGAATCGATCAAAATATTTGATAGTGAATTTTCTTTTGAGCTTAATTTTCAAAAGAAGGTAAAATCACCGCAAGTTCAAATTGGGAACCGCCAAATTTCAATTCATCTTCCCGAAGATGAGTTTTTATCTTGGATGAGAAGTTCTGAAATTGAATACGATTTTTGTCAAAAAGCACCTGATGAAGATCTTCAAGTTTCGATCGAAAAAGATTTAAAAGACCAAAGGAGTTCGGAATGAAAAAGCCAGAAATCACTCCAAACGAGTCGAAACGTCCGGTTGTTTCAAAACCGAAGGAAGTTTCCGGAGGCTTACCAGCAGTTTTTTCGAGCATGAAACATATTTTTGAAGAAGTCGGTCCCATTCGAGGCACAAAAGAGCTTTTATATTTAAATCAAAAAGGTGGATTCGATTGTCCTGGCTGTGCTTGGCCTGACCCAGATGATAAAAGAGAAATGACTGAGTTTTGCGAGAACGGAGCAAAGGCCGTTGCAGAAGAAGCAACGACAAAAAAAGTCGATGCTGAGTTTTTTAAAAATCACTCAGTCTCCGAACTTGCAAAGCTTTCGGATTATGAAATCGGAAAATCCGGAAGACTGACCGAGCCGATGATTCTTAGAGAAAATGCCACTCATTACGAACCGATTTCTTGGACTCAGGCTTTTGATGAGATTGGTCTTGAGCTCAATGCACTTTCAAATCCTGACGAAGCTATTTTTTACACTTCAGGTCGCACCAGCAATGAAGCGGCGTTTTTATATCAGCTATTCGTTCGGACTTTCGGTACTAATAATTTGCCAGATTGTTCGAATATGTGTCACGAGTCCAGTGGAGTTGCTCTTAAAGAAACTCTCGGAGTCGGTAAAGGGAGTGTGACACTTGAGGATTTTAATTCTGCCGATTGTATATTGGTCATCGGTCAGAATCCTGGAACTAATCATCCGCGCATGCTGACAGCTCTGCAGAAAGCAGCTCGTAATAATTGTAAAATCATCAGTATTAATCCGCTGTTCGAGACAGGTGTAAAAGCTTTTAATCATCCTCAAGAGTTTTGGCGTTGGTTCGGTAGAGGCACACCACTTGGGACTTTGCATTTGCCCATAAGAGTGAACTCAGATATCGCCGTACTTCAAGGCATTATGAAGGAAATGCTTGAAGTCGAGGATCAAGTGCCAGGATCGGTTTTTGATTTGAAATTTATTAAAGATTTCACCTCAGGATTTGATGATTTTGTCCAGAATTTGAGAGAAGCCTCTTGGAAAGTGATTCTTGAGCAAACAGGAGTTTCTCGCGAAAATATTCGAGCCGCAGCTGAAGTCATTATGAAATCAAAATCGATGATCTGCTGTTGGGCAATGGGCCTTACTCAGCAAACATATGCGGTTGAGTCCATAGAAGAGGTTGTTAATTTATTGATGCTTGGTGGACACCTCGGTCGCAAGGGAGCAGGCGTTTGTCCTGTTCGAGGCCATAGCAATGTGCAGGGCGATCGTACAATGGGTATTTATGAAAAACCAAGTTCTGAATTTTTAGAAAGTTTAAGAAAAGAATTTCGATTCAATTTTAGAAATGAGCACGGTTGGGACACTGTTGATTCAATAAAGAACATGCACGAAGGTATGGCCAAAGTTTTTATCGCGATGGGTGGAAACTTTTTATCGGCAACTCCTGATACTGAGTTTACTGCGAAAGCTTTGAGCCGTTGTCGATTGACGGTTCATATTTCGACCAAGCTCAATCGAAGCCATGTTGTTCATGGGCGTCGTGCGCTTATTTTGCCCTGCTTGGGGCGAACCGAGATCGATGTGCAATCAGCTGGAGCACAATTTGTGAGCGTTGAAAATTCAATGGGAGTCGTTCAGTCGAGTCGAGGTAATCTTGTGCCACTGACTCAAAATCAAAAATCAGAAGTAGCTATTGTTGCAGGCTTGGCACTTGCTACTTTTAAAGAAAAGAAAGAAAAATTAAATGTTTGCGACTGGCGTGAGGTAAGTGGTAACTACGATTTGATTCGTAACCATATTGAAAAAGTAATTCCTGGCTTTCAAGATTTCAATTCCAAAGTGAGAAAGCCTGAAGGTTTTTATTTACCCCATGCAGTTCGCGACCAAAGAGTATTTGAAACTGAAAATAAAAAAGCGAGATTTACGAAACATAAAATTTCTGAAGTGAAACTTGAACCTCATCAACTGATGCTTATGACTTTAAGAAGTCATGATCAGTTTAATACAACTATATACGGCTTGAATGATCGTTATAGAGGTATCGCAAATGGTCGGCGAGTTATTTTTTTAAATCGAGATGATATTCATAATTTGGGTTTTAAAGATGGTGATTGGGTGGATATCACGAGTCATTTTGAATCTCAGGAACGAGTGGCTGAGAAGTTTATGATTGTTTCTTACGAAATTCCAAAAAGCTGTGCCGCTTGTTATTTTCCAGAAGCAAATGTTTTGGTTCCAATTCAAAGTGTAGCTGGCAAGAGCAATACTCCTACTTACAAGTCGATTGTCGTTAGTCTTAAAATGAGCCGCGCTCAATGAGTTTCATTGGGAGTTTTTATGGATTGGTTTTGGCAGGTGGCTTTAGTCAACGAATGAAGCAGGATAAATCCTTAATTCAGTTTGACGATCAAACTTTGGCTCAGAGGGCCTGCGAGAAATTATCAGGTAAAGTAGAAAAAGTATTTTTGTCGATTCGAGCTGAGCAACTTGTTGATCATCAATATCTAGAAAAAAAATCAATTCAGATCCTAATAGATGATTATCAAAATATTGGACCAACAGCTGCTCTATTGGCTGCACACAAATTTGATAAATCGAAAGATTGGCTGGTCCTTGCATGTGATTTTGCGAAAATAACAACTGAAGATGTGAAATACCTCGTCGGGACTGCGCACGCTCAGCCTCAAAGTGAAGTGATCTGCTACCAAAATAAAGATGGATTTTTAGAACCCCTATTTGCTGTTTGGCGATCTCAAGCTTTAAGACAACTTCAGGCCGAAGTCGCAAGCGGTAATGAAACCGGACCTGGGAGACTTATCCAAACACTTTCTTATACCAGTATTTTGCCTCTGGAAAATTCGTCTTTTTTAAATCTCAACTATCCCTGTGACTTAGAGGCCTTGAGAGGCAAATAGCTCTTAGGCTGCATTAGGTTTTTGCTATAAGTACCGATAAGAGACATGTGGATATCATTCCTGTCGGAGGCGCCCATGCATTCTATTAAAAGTTGGACATCGTTCGACCTAGGTATTTTAGTTTTATGCATAGTCTTCATTTTCTCTTTTCAAAACTGTGGGTTTTCAACACAATCAAATCCCAACTTAGCACCTAACTCAACAAATGCACTGACAACACCGACACCGACCCCGGCTCCAACTGCAACACCACAGAGGAACGGCGTATCAGTCTCTCAAAGTACTCTTGCTGCAACCACGACGGCGACAACTGAGCCCCTCTGTACTGCTCTTGGAGATTTTTATTGGGAAGTAGGAGACACGACCGGAAAACTCGGCGGCGGACAAATCGGTACGACTTATACAGCAACAACTCCAGTCGCGATCGCCTCGGCTTCAAAATTCTTTTTCGGAGCCTACATGGTAGAGTTACGAGACGGAAATTTCACGACTATGGAAAAACAAGCTTTGCAGATGCAATCTGGATATACCGGACTCAATCCTGCGATCTGTGCTCCAAGTCACACAGTCTTAGATTGCTTGAACGCCGGGTCTCCAGGGCCTAATTATATTTATACTCCCTCAAATGTGGGATTTTTTTACTACGACGGCGCTCATGACGAAAACTTTGCGGTTACC
>JAYUEB010000356.1:0-5151 GCA_043739525.1 Bdellovibrionales bacterium | reverse complement strand
TATATTCTCTTTGCTAAATGTTTTGCAAACCGATCTGAACTTTTCCATAGAGGAGTATCTTCTCCACAAAAGGCACGGTAATAAAGATCGTAGGTCTTTTCTGGCTCACAAACTCCAAGCGCCTTAAGTGCCCTGAAAGGTAAAAAATCATTGGTTATTGCCATTCGACTACGCACAATTTCTACATTAGGTAGTGCATTTCTTAAATTTGGAGAGCAAACACAGTCCGTGTACCAAAAGCAAGCCCCCTCAAGACCCAGGGCCAACTCATTAAAATTTATTTGATTACGAACTTGGTTGGTTCCAAAAAGAAATGGCTCCCACATAGCGACGTGCATGGCTTCATGCAATTCAAGCAAATAATTTGAAATTGTTTCTCGTACACGATTGAAATCTCCCTCGAATGTCTTTGCTGGCGATCGACTTTTGTAAATTAAGAGTCTTTGGTTAAAGGGATTCCAATCTCCCCGCCTTAGGTTTCCTCCGTACTCATAATGGGGTGAGGTGATCGAAAAGGTCTTTAGAAAAAAGTCCCAATATCCCATTTTTTCTTTTATGCGCAGGTCAGGTTTAAATTTAAGTTTGGGCTCTTGCATCTCAGTCGAAAGCGCCGAAAGCAATTCGAAGATACCTGTTGTTTGTGATGTTAGAAATGTTTCAGACACCTTTTCAATTTATTTTTCTAACAAATTTGAGTCAAGCCAATTTATCAAGAGGTTGAATCGCAACTTCTTCTGAAAAAATTTTTTGATAAACAAAGCTGTTTTCTCTCAGATAACTGAGCGGACCAAAGTCAATGCAACGACCTTCAAATAAAACAATCGCATAATCCGAGTAAACCACTGTTGATTGCCTATGAGCGATGTTCAAGATAGTTTTCGAACTCATTTCATTAAGGATACTTGTCAAAACCTGTCGTTCAGAAATTCCATCGAGTGCCGAAGTTGACTCGTCTAGAATAGCGATTGATGGATTTTGATAAAAAAGTCTCGACAGAGATATTCTTTGCTTTTCTCCAACAGAAAAGCCCTGCCCGCCATGAGGAATATGGTGACTGAAGCCCGCCGACCTCCTGTTGACAAACTCCAACCCGGAGGCTTGAGTAGCAGCACTCAAAAGTTTCTCGTCATTAATTTCGCAATTGTTGAATCCAATATTTTCTGCAATTGATCCAGAGAACAAAGCGCTTTCCTGAGGAAGAAAACCAATTTGAGAGCGGAACCACTGTAAATCATACTCCCGGTAGTCCCTACCATCAATTAAAATCTGACCCTTATTGGGTTCATACATTCGGGTAATTAAAAATGCTAGTGTTGACTTGCCTGAGCCACTGGGGCCAACAATAGAAACTTTCTGTCCTGACTCAATTTTGAAATTAACGCCTTTTAAAACCCACTCCGATGCTTCTCCACCGTATCTAAACCAGACATCGCGGAACTCGATCTCTCCTTGAAATACTTTCTTTTTGTTGAACTGCACAGACTTGAGCTCTTTCTTGTCCTCAGAAGGGGTCAAAAATATATCATTGAGTCTGGTGACGACCGACTTCATTTCTATAAAATGGTCCCACTGCTTTGTAATATCGAGCAAAGGTGTAAAAATGCGATTCGTAATGAGAGCAAGAGCCACCACTTTGCCTGGAGAAATTTCTCCGTTGATTCCCATGTATACGGTGAGCCCCACTATCAAAAGATTCACAAATTGGTAATAGCCAGCACTTGAGACGGAGACCTTTAAGGCGGTCATTGCAAAAGAATTTTGTACTTTAATAAACGAAATAAGCTTCGATTCGAAACGGGTTCTTGCAGCAAATTCTGATCCTGAAGATTTAATAGTTGAAATGCCTTCCACCAAATCAGTAATCTGGCTAGATTGCTCACTGGCTTTGGCAAAAACTTCAGAATAAAGTCGAGTCATGAGTTTCGAAGAAAGGAACGGAACTATCGTCATTGGCGGAATTAGGACTCCAACTATGTAAGCGATCTTGTGGCTAATAAAAAAAAGTGCCGAACCATATATGGCCATTGTCAGAATATTAAGTAGAAAATTAAACAGTGTATTCGTGATAAATCTCCGCAAATTATCCATTTCGCTAAGTCGATGTGTGAAGTCACCAACATGCCTCGTCGAAAAGAAATTGTAAGGCAAAGAAAACATTTTCTGAATGAACACACTCGTTGCTTTGAAATTATATTTGCTGACAATGAAGTTAAAATAATAGCTTTCAGCCCAGGTGATAAAAAGACCTAACAAGATCCCCCCCCCTGAGACACCGAGCAAAATCCACAATAAATCGGTATTTTTTCTGATCAGTACGTCGTCGAGAATAATCTGACCCACAAAAGCCGGAACCAAGGATAAAATGACCCCCAATACGCCACACGTGAAAGCAAGAGCGAGATCCCCCTCGAGACTTTGAAAAAGTTGCCAATAATGACGCCAAGGAGATGGAGAGTCCAGAAGGTCTAAGAACTCTTTATTCGGCTTCAAAAATAATCCAACTTTGTCAAAGCCGTCATAAAAGTCTTCGAAGCTCATTTGGCGAATCCCTATGGCTGGATCGCCTACTAACAGAAATTTTTTCTCAATTTTGTAAACCACGAGATAATGATATTTTCTGAGGGCAATAATGGGTAAATTTGTCGAATCTAATTCTTCTAGTTTTGTCACTTCTAAACAGTGGGAAATAAATCCAAATCTTGCTGCTGTCGTCGACAAGTCGAACAAACTTGTTCCTGATTGATCGGTTGACAACTTTGATCGCCAAAAAAGAGATGAGACATTTTTCCCGTAGAATTTACTAATCATCGAAAGGCAGGCCGGTCCACAATCCATTTCATTGTCTTGCCTAACTATCGGAAGTCGCCATCTTCTGACCTTAGTTTCAATTGCTTCCTCAAAAAGCTCTTCAATCGATTCGAATTCCTCTTCTTCTTCCACGATTTCAGCCTTATCGTGCTCTGCCCGACTGAGCCAGCCATCAAGAGTTTCAAAGTCCTCGGGAAAGTCTCTCCTTAGATGTAGAACTTCTACGGCTTTAATTTGAAGAATGTTTGTGCTGGTCGTTGCGAAAATGGAGTTTTTGCTGGGTAGTTGATCAATCGATTCTCTCCAGCCTATCCAAGACTTAATCGGTACGAGCCAAGAGTTTTGATCGATGGATCCACTTCGCAACAGGAGTTGCCCGTCGTCGAAAAAAATGGGTCCAATGAATTGTGCGTTTTGTTTGATGAGGTAACTCTGAGGACTCAAGGTTATCTCACTTAGCTTGGCCACAAAACGAACGATAAATTCATCTGCAACGCCAATACTCCGAAACTCCTTAGCGAGATTTCTAAAAACTGGATCCTTGGTTACGTTGAGCAGGTAGATTTGTGCCTCAGGGAAAATGTTAAAGAGCCTATCGACCAGTTCTCGAGGTATTGCAAGCACATCACCATCGTCTTCGACAACAAAGGAGTAAGCAGCAGGAAGTGATCTCAGAAAACTAAAGAGATTGGCACTTCGTCCGATCTCAACAGATCCCATTGTGTCCGCTTGTTCACTTTCATCATTTGCGACAAGTAAAATCGAAGTTGATACAGGAATATAGAGTTCATCGAATTGATTGCCACTTTTGACCAGAACTTCGTTTGCTTTCACAGATCTAACAAACGCGTCGAACTGAATGTCCTTCACTACTTCTTCTGGAAAAAGAGAAAAAATTGTCTTCTCTAAAAAGTTTGGCGCCAGCATCGGTAACTCCCTGAAAACTTAACGGCTTTTTGGCCAGATCAGATGAGACCAGTTGCGATGCAAGTTCGCTTTGAAGGTCCTCATAGAATCGAATCTAACAGGAACCGCATCTCGACCTTGAATTCAATTTTCTTTTACGGGTCTAAAGCCGAGTTAGAAAGAACAAATAGGATCTCCTAGACCTAGCCAGTCTTATTGAAAATCGAGGAAAAGCCGTTAAGTTTTCAGGGAGTTTCCAATGTTAGATTCCAATTTTTGGAGCAAAACGATTTTTTCTCTTTTTGAGGAAGACTTGGTCCAAGATTTAAATTTAGAAAAGTTTATTAAACAAGTTCAACCTGGCGATATTTTAATTGGCGAAGGTCAACTTTTCGACGAGTTACATATTCCGATTTCAACTTCGATTTCTCTCGCGACTCACAACGGAATTGATCAATACAGCTACCTTGGCACAATTACGTTGGGTCGTAGTGTGGGGCTCTTCAGCTATTTGAGATGTCTACCTGCCTCATATACTTTCATAGTGAAAGAGGCCGGACAAATAATTTCGGTTCCCCGAAAGGTTTTAGACGACCTTTTTTTAAAGTCCCCTGGGGTGAAGAGATACCTTCTCAACGTAACTAAAAATCCGAGTTTTAGAAGTTTTGCACAAGAGTTTAGAGAATTGGGTATTTCAAATAGCTTTATAGTTAATTTTGTTGGTTCATTATCTGAATGCACGCTACAGCCCCAAAGTTATCTTGTCAAAAAAGATAGCTTTTTGGTCGGTCCAATATTTCTAATCGAAGGCCAATTCTTGATAAGGCCAGCTTCATCCCAGTTAAAATCATCGGTCGCTCCAATGCGTTCTTGGCTAGGTTGGAAAGAGTCGATAGAGGGATTTGCTTATCAGAACGTGATTAAATCGACTTCGAAGTCAGTGTATTTTCAAATTAAAACGAGCGAACTGCTCTCCCTTAAAGAGAGCTATCCTAAAGATTTTGAGATTATCGATAAGTGGATTCGACAGATTGAAATCCAACAATTCCAAATAGAAAGCTCTAGTGAAGAGTCCTCTCAAAGTGAAAATCTATTTTCAAAAGAGAGCGAAAGAAAAGCGATAAAATGGAACCTACCATTTGTCAGTCAGCCGAACAATGCTGACAGTGGATCTGCTTGCCTGGCAATGATCAGTCAATTTTACGGAAAAAGTATATCCATGCAAGTTTGGCGATCCCAGCTTGCAAACGATCGGGTCGGAACAAATCTCTTAGACTTAGCTAAATCGGCAGAGAAGCAGGGCTTTGTTGCCCATTGTTTAGAAATTAAAGATATTAAGAAAATTGATTCGTTTCTCCTCCCTTTTATGGCCTTCAGAAAAAATCGGTACTGCTTAGTATACGAAATCAAAAGAGATGTTATTTTAGTAGGTGATCC
>JAYUEB010000355.1:0-5160 GCA_043739525.1 Bdellovibrionales bacterium | reverse complement strand
TCGACGCTTTCCTCTCGCATTCAATGCTTTTGAAATTGTCGATTTTCGATGCAGTCCGGCTCCCTTGACAAAGCGGCATTTAGAGAAAATTATGAAGGATATATGTGCAAACTATTATGTCTCATTTTTTGTATGGCTAGCTTAGGTGGGGTCCAGTTTTCGGCGGCTGATGAGTCGACTCAAACTGAGACCACGCCTTTAAAAGTACCAGCAGCTCTGGTCCACTTTTTCACAAGCCAGTACTATCCACCTTATGTTTTATTGGTGGATAAAAAAGCCCGTGAGCTCACGGTCTGGGAAATGCAAAATGAAAAACTTAAAAAAGTTGCAACTTATCCTGCCGATCTCGGGAAAAATGATGGTGAAAAACGCGCCAACGGAGATAAAAAAACTCCTAGCGGAATTTACTTTTTAGAAAAACGACTTGAAGGAAATGGCCTTGATCACAAACTCTACGGTGATCGTGCATTCACTACCAATTATCCTAACTACTTCGATCGTTTAGAAGGCAAGGGCGGATCAGGAATTTGGTTTCATGCCGTTCCCGATACAGTTCCACTTACACGTGGTTCGCGTGGCTGTGTGGTTGTTCGCAATGAGGTAATCAAAGAGGTCACTCAATATATTAAGCTTTTGAAGACTCCGATTATTATTCAAGACGAAACCGAACTAGCAAATCCTGACGACATGAAAAAGCTTTCCGAAGCCACAACCAAAATGATCGAACAATGGCGAACCGCTTGGGAAACTAAAAACATCGACGATTACATTGGCTTCTACGATCAAGATTTTACATCAAACAGTATGGACGTTAAAAAGTGGAAGACCTTCAAAACTGCTTTAAATAAGACTTACAAAGAGATTAAAGTGAACTTTTCAAAGCCGATGATTTTTGCTTATAAAAATTATGCGATCGCAAGATTTCTTCAGGCTTATCGTTCAGACCAACACGAAGATTTTGGTGAGAAACTCGTTTACCTTAAAAAACATGGCGACACCTACAAAATTCTAGGTGAAGAGTGGACAAACGAGCCCGACGAAGTCGCAAAGACTGAAGTCATCACATCAGTACCCAGCGGGGCCACTTCAACTAGTAGTCGCTAGAATACTTTCCAGATTTTCTGAGTTTGTCTGTTAAAATTTTAAATTCTTTTTTCTTTTTGGCGGGGATTTCTCGCCAATCCAAATTGTGGATAGCGCCGTAAATCGAATATAAATAAAGCGCATGACAACATCCTGCGCTTCGCCCGAGTTTCATTCTACCATCTAACATTTTTAAGAAAGTCTTTACAGGACCAAGTTTTAAAACTTGGCTCGCATAGAAAACGCCGGCTGCGGCGAGATCTTTCTCGACAGCGGGGCCTAAATTACGCATTTCGGAAATTTTGGTTTTCAATCGGCACAGAGTACTTTTTGAATTTGCCGATGACGTTTTTCATTCCGCTCTAAAAAATCAACCTCATACTCGCCGCTGTCTCTTCGAATTTTAGTTGTAATACGGACAGAGGTTGGAGAGGTCGCTTCAACGTGAAAAGCCATGAGATCCGGAAATCCAAAATTAGCCATTCGATAATTGGTACTAATAAAATTAGGCTCGTCTGCCTTCAATGAAAATTCTTTTTTGAGAAGATTCAGTCGAACCTGAGCAAGAGGAGTATTGCAAACTTTGAGTTCATTTACTTTATTTGGTGGAAGCGTCGCACAGCTCGAAATCAGCAAGAGCAAAACCCAAATTTTCATGAAAAAAACTTAGGCTTCGCTAGAAGAAAACATATCTTGCTCAGAAACATCTTCATTGAGTTCGAGGCTAGCAAGATTGTGGCTTGAATCTGGAAGTTCGCCGAGATGTTTTTTGAGTTCATCTTGAGTCAATAAATTGCGTGAGATATTCCAGTCGATCATTCGTTTATCAAATTTCAAATTTTCGACGTCTTTTTTGAGGCTCATTGGGACTCCCTTATTTTTCAATAAAGTATACATAACACAAGCATTCAACATTTCGCAACAGCACTTGCTCTAATTCCAGTATTTAGGGCCGTCTTTCTTTTTCTCGTTGTTGATAACGAGCTTCAGCTTGCTCTTGGCAGTCCCCTTGTCTTTCCATTTTTTCTGTTGAAGCTTCTTGTTCAGAAGCAGAAATAAGTAACCCGAAACCGCTCCACCTAAATGAGCTAGACTTGCGACTTCACTACCCGCAACACCTGTATTAATGAGGTTGACGACTTCAATGCCCCCCAAAATCATCACAAAGTATTTGGCCTTCATCGGAAACATCATCATGAAATAGACGACCCGCTCACCAAAGAGAATTCCATAGGCCACGAGCAGTCCAAAAATCGCACCTGAAGCGCCCATTACAGGAGTGAGCAAAACCGTAACCGACCCTCCTGCTAAAGCGTAACCCAGCACGATTGTGACATACAGGAACGCAGCTCCGACTGCACACACAAGATAATAGGTGAGAAAAAATCTTCCTCCCCAGCGCTGTTCAAGTTCCGAGCCGAGCCACCACAAAGCCAAAAGATTCAGGATAATATGAAAGGGGCTCGAACTATGCAAAAACGCATAGGTCAGGAGTTGCCAAATAAAAAACTTCTGTAAAACAAAATTGGGAATGAGAGCAAAGTAGGTTGTAAAAAACTGCCCGCCCAAAAGAAATCGATCCAAGATCAGCTGACCAACAAGCCAAATAGCAGCACAAGCGATGACCAAAACTTTCACTACTGGAGTGAAAGGGATCATTGCCTGCATTTGTCCGCCGCCGCCTCTATTACCCATGCTTACTTCCCTGAGGTTCACTCAGTTCAATCAAGACTCCACCGGTGGATGCCGGATGAACAAAAATCACTCGGCAATTGTGGGCTCCCATTTTTGGAGCCTCACTCACTAATCTTACACCCTGAGACTTCAAGTTTTTCACTACGTCATCAATATTTTTGACCCGTAGACATATATGATGAATGCCAGGGCCCTTCTTCTCAAGAAATTTTTTAATGACGCTATCATCTGAGGTTGGCTCTAAGAGTTCGAGATTTGAGTGATTTTCGAGCTTTAAAAATCCCGTCTTGACCTTTTCACTTGGAACTTCTTCGACACTCATCTTTTCAAAGCCCAAAGCTTCGTAAAACTTCATCCCTTGGTTCAAATTTTCAACGGCGATTCCAATATGATCGAGTTCAAATTTAAATTTCATAAAGCCTTCTCGAAATGCTTTCGTAAACGAGCATAGGTTTTATCAAGACCTTCAATAATGACTTTGGTCTCGGCAATGAGTGGAAAAAAATTAGTGTCCCCACTCCATCTAGGAACAATATGAAAATGCAAATGATCTGGAATGCCTGCTCCAGCGGACGAGCCCAAATTTGAACCGAGATTAAATGCCTGAGGTTGATACTCAGCTTTTAAGACTTCCACGCACAAACGCGTAAGGCGATAAATCTCAGCCAGCTCGTCTTCACTGAGTTCGAGAAAGTCACCCTCATGCCGGAGCGGCAAAACCAAAAGATGACCCGCATTATAAGGAAACTTATTCATCACCACTTGAGCTAAAGAGTTTTTGAATAGGCAAAGTGTCTCTGCGCTCAATGGCTTTTCAGCGGTCTCACAAAAAACACATTTTTTGGGAGTTTGAGACCTATCCGCTTTAACGTATTTATAGCGATCGGGACGAAATAAGACATCCGTCTTTTTGGGCCAGTTGTTTTTTTTCTTAAGTGTTTTTTTGGTAGAACGAGTTTTCTTTGATGCTGCCATTGGGAACTCTTCTAAATGAAAAAAAGCTGCCTCAGACTAAACCAAGGCAGCTTATAAATTTAGGAATAATTCTTACTCTTCGCCTTGTTTGATACCTTTAAGGGCATCACCGAACAAGTCGCCGAAGCTAGTCTTAGAAGTTGAAGTCGCTTTTTTCACGTACTCTTCAACGTCTTGTTTCGACTCTCTGAGTTTCACAAGTTTTGCGCTCAGACCAATCTTACGAGCTTCTTTATCAATTGTAATCACTTCGGCTTTCAATTGATCGCCAACTTTAACTGCGTCTTCTGGTTTAGCAATACGCTCAGTTGTGATTTCGCTGATGTGAATAAGACCTTCGATATCGCTTTCAAGTTCAACAAACACTCCGAAGTCAGCTGTTTTCACAACTTTCACCATGTGTTGAGTTCCAACTTTGTATTTCGAATCGATATTTGCCCATGGATCACTTTCAAGCTGTTTAATACCGAGAGAGAATCTCTCATTTTCGATATCAACACCAAGAACAACCGCACGGATATTTTGGCCTTTAGCAAACATTTCTGAAGGATGATTGATACGTTTTGTCCAAGAGAAATCCGAAACGTGGATGAGACCGTCAATGCCTTCTTCGATACCGATAAAGATACCAAAGTCAGTGATCGATTTCACTTCGCCTTCGATGATTGTACCTGGAGAATAACTTGCTTTCAATTCAACCCATGGGTTGGCTTGAAGCTGTTTCATGCCCAATGAAATGCGTCTGTTTGTTGTATCAACTTCAAGAACAACCACTTCAACTTCATCACCAACGTTGATGATTTGTGAAGGATGTTTTACACGCTTCGTCCAGCTCATTTCACTGACGTGAATGAGGCCTTCAATGCCTTCGTTGATTTCAACAAATGCACCATATTCAGCGAGAGAAACCACTTTGCCTTTAAGCTTAGTTCCTGGAGGATAAGCTTCTTTAGCTGCTTCCCAAGGATCTTTTTGGAGTTGTTTCAAACCAAGAGATACACGTTCACGTTCGTTGTCATATTTCAGAACCATGACTTCGATTTCATCGCCCATATTTAAGATTTCGCTAGGATGCTTTACACGTCCCCAGCTCATGTCGGTAATATGGAGAAGACCGTCCATTCCACCGAGATCGATGAAAGCACCGTAGTCTGTGATATTTTTAACAATACCGATCACTTTTGATCCCTCTTTCATTGCATCGAGAGTCTGAGTGCGGAGATTTTCACGCTCTTCAGCCAAAAGTGCACGACGAGAAAGAACAATGTTGCCACGTTTTTTGTTAAATTTAATAACTTTGAATTTATATTTTTTGCCGATGTAGATATCCATATTGCGTACTGGACGCAAATCGATTTGGCTACCTGGCAAGAAGGCCTTCACACCGATATCAACACTGAGTCCGCC
>JAYUEB010000354.1:0-5160 GCA_043739525.1 Bdellovibrionales bacterium | reverse complement strand
TTTTTCGGCCATTGATATAAAGTTTTCAGCGACGGAGCTTGATGGAGTAATCGGATACCATGAAACAAAAGTGCATCCGCCAAAAACCATTCCCATGGCGGCGGCGAGATTGCCTTCGACTAAAATTTTGTTCTGATTGGCGTTCATTTTTTCGACGCCAAATGCGAATTCTCCAGTGAGATTTGCTATTGCGTATTCGCGGCCGACTTCAAGTGCTTTGAAGTTCGTTTCGAGAACTTTGTCTTTTCCTTTGAAGGTATCTTTGATTGCGGTTTGCAAAATATCCCAGTCGATTTTAAGAAGGTGTGCGAGCACGCCCACATAAACCATATTGATTAATAGTTTTTTAATTTTAATTTGGTCCGTCGCCTTATCGACGAGTTGCTTGAAGTCGACGCCAATATTTTGAATGTCGGGACGAAGGCCATCTACTTTAATTTTGAGATCGCTATTGTAAATGAAGACGCCGCCCGGTTTCACTTTCCGAACGTCCTCGAGTAGAGTCTGGGGATTCATTGCAACGACGATATCAACATCTTCACGCCTTGCCGTATAGCCCTTCGCATTCGCGCGAATTGTGAACCAAGTTGGAAGGCCCGCAATATTTGATGGGAAGAGATTTTTGCCACCAACAGGAATGCCCATCCGAAATAAGGATTTTAAAAGGATATTGTTAGCTGATTGGCTGCCGCTTCCGTTGACGGTTGCGATTTCGAGAACGAAGTCATTCAATTTTTTTTGCATTTGAATAGATCCATTTATTTGATTGTCATTTAAAACGAATTTTGTTCATATCATTGGACCATAATGATGCTTGTTTTGTGAAATAAATTTTGCAAAACGCAACGCTCTAAATACATGAAGGAATGCCCATGTCAGTGATTCTGATCCTTACAGAAATTCTTGAAAAACTCGTTTTGGTGACACTCCTTGGGCTTTCAATTTGGTCAGTAAGCATCATGATCGGTGCGCGGAGAAGATTTGGTAGCTTTAAAACTTGGACCGACGCGCAAGTGACGAGTGTCGAAGGCCTCATTCGTTCGGCCCAATGGCCTAAACTCGAAGCCTGGACGAAAGAAAATCCCGAACTTTTACCTGCTGGAGCTCTTGCTTCAGCTTTAGCTCTGCCTGGCGCGCAAGCAGAGGCCGTTGATCGTTCAGTAAAAAGCTATCTCATGCGCGAAAAGATGAAGCTTGAAGGTGGACTTTCGATACTTGCGACTCTTGGCGCCAATGCTCCTTTTATCGGTCTCTTTGGAACAGTATTAGGAATTATTAGGTCCTTTGCGGCTCTCGCCGATAACCAGGGAAATGCCAATAATGTGATGTCAGGAATCTCACAAGCGCTCTATGCCACTGCAGCTGGACTATTTGTCGCGATTCCAGCCGTGATTGCCTACAATACTTTTGCTTCGCGCATTCGGAGCCAACTCATGACTTCAGAAAGCTTGAAAGATTTATTTCTCGCATACAGAGGCAAGCAATAATGCAGATTCAGGATTCAGAAGACAATCTGATTGCCGGTATTAATGTGACGCCCTTTGTGGATGTCGTGCTCGTACTCTTGGTTATTTTTATGGTGACGGCACCTATTATTGCAAAAGACATTTTAAATTTACATTTGCCCAAAACGGCAACGACCGATTCAAAATCGATGAGTAGCATCTCGGTCGCAGTTAATAAACAGGGCCAAATGCTTCTCAACGGCGTCTTGACCACAGAAGAAAATTTGCGATCTCACGTCATCGAAGCACTTAAAACACTACCCGATACTCAAGCAATTATCAGCGCAGATACAGGTACAGAATATGGAAACGTCGTCCGAGTCATCGACATCATCAAGACCGCCGGGCTCAACAAATTCGCCATCCAAGTCGAGAAAAAATAGCGAGCCCAAAAGCCCGCTCCTTATTTCAAGCTTGTTGCATGCCTTTTTTGTTGGGGTCGTTCTATGCTTGATTACATTGCATATTGGGCAGAGGCAAAAAATCGAAATTGAAATTTATGATCAGCCCGTGGCGGCTCCTCAAGAGATGCAGTTGGCTCAACCAAAGGAGCAGCCTAAGCAGGTTGTCGCCGTTCGAAAAGTATTTGGCTTAAGTCGAAAAGCTGTGACCGACGATTCCGCTAGCGGCATTTCAGAAAAGGCCGGGAATACTCTTGCCACCGTACAAGATAATAAAAAATTAAATGATGATGACAAAGACTTGCCGATTCCGACGGATGAGTATCTCGTCGATTCAATGCCGATCTTAAAAGATGAGGTCCGAGTGCCTTATCCGAAAGAAGCTAAGGAAAAAAATATTGAAGGGCCTGTCGTTATGGATATCCTAGTTGATCAATCCGGAAATGTGCGAAAAGTCACGATTGTGAGTGACCCGGGTTTCGGACTAGGTGAGGCGGCAAGTCTTGCGATTTCCAAATTTCATTTTATTCCGGCAAAGGTAAAGGCGGGAGCTGTGGCGGCGCGTATTCGTTACACCTATCGTTTTATTCTTCAGAAATAGGAGTTACTCGTCTTGAAACATTTTTTTGTCATTTTGTTTTTTTGCGCTTCAAGCTTTGCGCAAGAGCCGTCACCAGGCCCTATTCCGGCGCCAACTCCCACCCCCGCGTCTTCAGCCGAAGTTATTCCTTTGCGCAAAGTTGTCGGAGTTCTCAAGGAGAAGGGCACTAAAAAACGTCTTTCGGGCGTGAACGTATTTATTTTACCCGCAAAGCTTAAGGCCGTAACTGACTTGAAAGGTGAGTTTAGTTTTGATCAAGTTCAAGAGGGCGGCGCCAACTTTGTCGTGAACCAGGCGGGATACAAAAAACTCGATCGCAATATCACGATTAAAGAAAATATTGAGGTGACATTTTATCTTGAGAAATTGTCATACCAAACTTATGAGACGACGATCACTGATCGCGCGAATCGTAACGATGTCGTCGTGAGATCACTTGGCAAAGAAGATTTTTTAACGATGCCAGGTGCAAACGGTGACCCGGTTAAGGCTGTCCAAAATTTGCCCGGAGTCGCGCGAACGGGCTTTTCTTCTAATATTATTATTCAAGGTTCGGCCCCACAGGATACTCAGTACCTGATTGATGACTTAAATGTGCCTTTAGTATTTCACTTTGGTGGGCTCACCTCGGTCGTTATGCCCGAGGAAATTGATTCAGTTGATTACTATAGTGCAGGTTTTGGTCCTGAGTATTCGCGCGCTATGGGTGGGATCATTGGACTTCATACCAAATCACCCGCGACAGATCGCATGAAGGGTCTTGCTTTTATTGATACGATGAAGTCAGGGGCTATGCTTGAGGGACCTATCAACGATCACAGCTCTTATCTGGTGAGCGGTCGGTATTCTTATCTCGGCTTTGTTTTAGCAGCGGCGCTTAAGGGCAATGATCAGGTGGATTTGACAGTTGCGCCTAGCTTCTATGATGTCTCCGGAATTTATCTCAACCACCTGGGTCCTAATGACGATTTTAAGTTTACGACAATTACCTCTCACGATGAACTCAAGTTTGTTTTTAAGCAGCCCGTAAAAACAGATCCCTCAATTCGAGGGGATTTTGATAACGAAACTTCGTTCGTGAGATTTATTCCTCAATGGACTCACAAATTTTCGGAAGACGCTCAATCGAAAGTTGCGATGGGATTGGGGCGCGACTGGTTTATGGTTGATTTTGGGTCTAATTTTTTTCAGCTTGCAACTTACAATGCCGATCTTAAAGCCGATCTTGAAGAGAAGTATTCTAAGTCATGGGTTTCTAACTTTGGTATCGACACCAATTTTGTCGAGACGAAATATAGCTTTCGCCTACCGGCAGCCACCAGGCAGGGTGGAATCTCAAATCCCATTTCGGGAACATCTACGGTCAACGCGGATGTCAAAAGAGATGATATAGACACCGGCTTTTATTTTAAAAATACGATCGATCTTTTTAGCGCTGATAACAAAATCATGCCGAGTTTGCGTTTTGATTATTTCAGTCAGACTCATCAATTTTTGATGGCGCCGCGACTTGCTGATCGCTACGCTCTCTCTGAGAGTCTTGCGATAAAAGGTGCAACCGGAATTTACTATCAGCCGCCGCAGGCTCAAGAAGTCGATACGACCTATGGCAATCCCAATCTCTCGGCTCCGTATGCTTATCATCTCGCCCTAGGTGTCGAAAAAGATTTTAAACAAAATAATCCGAGTGGTTTTAATTTAACCGCAGGTCCGTTTTATCGAGACTTTCGAAATTTGGTTATTCAGTCATCTGCTGTTAACAGCGACGGATCCCCTCAGCGCTATAGCAATCAAGGGACCGGAACCGCATACGGCGTTGAAGCACTTTTGAAATGGCAGACGAAGGGAATGAGCTCTTTTATCTCTTACACCATTTCAAAAAGTACACGAACTCAGCCGATTTATGGGACTTCGCTATTTCAATATGATCAGACTCACAATTTTAATTGGGTTGCGAGTCTTGATAGCGGAAACTGGAAATACTCAGGACGACTCAGATATGTAACGGGAGATCCAAATACTCCTGTAACCGGTGCGGTCTTTGACTCAGACAATGATGTTTATGATCCTTCACGTGGGCCTCTGTACTCCTCACGTGTCGGAGCATTTTTCTCACTTGACATACGTATCGACAAAAAATGGATTTACGATACTTGGATCTTGTCGGCCTACCTCGACGTCGAAAATACGACGAATAACAAAAATCCAGAATCGGTTACTTACTCATACAACTATTCTCAGAGCGCAACAGTGAATGGTTTGCCGATCTTGCCAACTCTAGGCGTGCAAGGGGAGTTTTAATGAAAAATATTTTTCTAGGAATCTGCTTTATATTCTTAAATAGTTGCATGCCAAATAATCTGGCCGTGTACTCGCAACTCGATTCGCTTCGAGTGATTGCGCTTCTTGCAAATCAACCTGAAGTAGTGCCGGGTGCATCGGTCACGATCACGCCTTACATCAGTGATGCGATCGGAAACGGCCGCACTCTTACGTATTCGGCGGCGGCATGTCCTGACCCTGGAATCGGACTAGGTGCGACTCCCACCTGCGTTGGTAATCCACAAGCTGTTACAATCGCGAATTCGCAAGCGGTCACGCTGCCGGGTGTGGCCCAATCTTATACGGGTGCAGTGAATACTTTTAGTGTTGC
>JAYUEB010000353.1:0-1670 GCA_043739525.1 Bdellovibrionales bacterium | reverse complement strand
GGGCCTTGTTTTTGATGTTCCAGCAGCTTCGGTTCCTTTGCCCGTAATATTTAATTTTTCTTTCGGTGGGTTTTTTAATGCGGGCCTTCTCATCTTTTTAGCCACCTTTGTTGCGTCGTTAATTCCAATATCGAAAGGACTTAGGCTTAATATTGTGGAAGCCTTAAGAAAAAATATATGACTTTATGATTAAGCGTATTTTTTATTTGTGGATTCTTTTGGGGGCGACTGAAGTTTGGGCGATGAAATCCCAGTTTGCAATGGATGTTGATGTCGAAGTGGGACAGTGGCAGTCTGTCTCTCCGCCGCAAGTAGCCCCGCAGTTTTTCTCAACCATCAGTCAGAAATTTAATTGGTCCAACGGGTTTGCCTGCGTTTTCGAAGTCAGTCCTAAATCATACTCGACAATGTATAAGTCTCAAAGCGGAACGATTTCTGAAATTAACTTTCGCGACTTTGGTTGCTCTAGAAAACTTGGAGGCTTTCAGGCCTTTTTGGGATTCACTAAAATTGACTGGACTCAAAACTTAGGGCGTCCATTGACAGATCTTTTTACTGGATATGACTATCGAAGATCTCCGTTTATAGAGGACAAAGACAAATATACATCACCCATGGTAAAGCTTGATTATTTTGGCGACCCAATAACCTTGACGGTGTTAGCGGGTACACTTTCTCCTCAAAATAAATATTCACTTGCCGCCGAAGGACTAAGTTCAGGAACTTCGATAGTGAAAAATAATTCTACCGTTCTAGACTATGGTGGACGAATCGCCGGCAATAACTCTTGGATGGATTGGCAATTCAATGGTTTCTATCTGGCTGATCGGGATCCTCAATACACGATGTTGAATGGAGCAAGCAGCCTCACGGAGAGTCATGGCACCTATACGCTTCTTGCGACGGGTGCATCGATCAAATTGGCGAGTGGCATGATGCGACTGGATTTTGAATATCCAATGAGACGAAGCTTTTCCACCACTCAGCTGACGACGGTCCAATCAGATCAAACGATTTATGCCGTAGGCTACGATACCCCTTCATTTTGGAATACCATTTTTAGTCTTCAGTATTCCGAATCAAAACTGGTGGATAGGAGCCTAGGTGCCTTAACGAATTACGATGCGGCCTTAGTGACACTCAGGGCTTTGTACTCCGGTACTTACAAAGACACATTCGAGATATTGGGGTTTGAAAATACTCTGGATGGATCAACTGGATTGCGTGTTGAGTACTCATGGAGTGATCGAGGCATCGTCGATTTTCATGTTGGCGGTGAATTTTTTAGTGGTCGGCGCGGTACATACTTGGAGCCTTATTTGGACAGCAGCCAAGTTTACTTTAAGGTCATTTCCAAAATTGTGCCCTGACTCGATTCGAAGAGATAGGGGCGTTCAGCATCACTTAAGGCTTTCCAAGCTGACATCTTGTCGTGGGCTCTGCGGCGCACTTTTTTTTGCTTTGCCAATTCTAATAATTAGTGTTGGCAAATTTAAGTTCACCGCCAGTTTCCCCTTCGCAATTGCGTTGGCTTTCTTTAGTCTATTTTGATTTTGAGTTGAAAGACGAGCTACAAATTCATCGCTCTGAGATCCATGGATAAGCAAAGGAAGAGCTAAAATTTGGAGAGAATACCCACCTTCGGTCCATCGCAACCAAAGTTCCTCAAG
>JAYUEB010000352.1:0-5165 GCA_043739525.1 Bdellovibrionales bacterium | reverse complement strand
CAATTTTAAACATTTTATCAAAAAGCTCTTTCGCCTTTAGAAAGCCTTGATCTTCAGTACCGCCATTGTGCAATTGTGCGATATAAGAGTCTTGAGCAGCAACACCTCGTGCAACTCCGCTACTGGCAGCTTGATCTTTCGTAGGTGTTGAACAGCTTATCGCAAAGCTTAAGCTGAGACCAAAACTAGCCAATAAAAATATCCACGACCTTTTTTGCATACTTCAAACTCCTTAGATTTTTATAAACAGATACTATCAGAATGATTGTCTAGTCTCGAATCAGCAAGTCTTGCTGATTCGAATGCGTCTTTTGTAGAGTCTAGATTTCAGTTCTCATTCAGTGACCGAAACACATTTCCCGGCTGGGTTCACCGTATAAAGCAATGGTAAATGTCTTGAGTATTCTGGCTCAGGCCGAAGGACCTTGAGGAACTCAATTAACTGCGCTCTTTGCAGATCAGTATCAACCGTAAAATCTCCACCCGAATGGCCGTAATTACTATTCACATGACCTGCTACTGTCGTGTCCAAGCAACGAGTTGGATATTTCGCACAAGCTTTCTTAAGTGAAAGACCTTGAGCCTCGGGCGGAAGTGAATCAATCCCGCTTTTGTAACCCAATTTATCAAGGTCGTATTCTCGACTGCCGGTAAAAAATATTTTAGGTCTTTGTTTTTCGGGCGTCAGCAAATCATACATCGTCGGAACGGAGCCATTATGAAGGTAGGGTGCAGTTGCCCAAGCGCCCGCCAGGGGCCTCGCAATATATCCAGGATGATTACCGGCTTTTTCGTTTGTATCGAGATAAGATTCTTCGCCGTAAAACGAATGTTCGGATAGATAGGTATCACGAAAACGCTCAACTCCGCGAAGGGCACGATGCTCTTCACTTGCTTGCTCTGTTTCACTCACGTGATTCTTTTTGTAAAAATTTTCTTTTACCGCTCCAGTAAAATTAAAGAGAGCAGTTTTAAATGGAACACCATCCACCGGTGTCGACTGATTTTTTAGATACTGGTCATCCGTCTTAACAAGCTCAACATCTGAAATATTGTAGCTAATCAATTCTTTTGTCGGACCAACACGCTCAAACGCAGCTCCATGACAATGTAAACATTTTTGGCGATAAAGATCACAACCCGGAAGAAACTTCTCCTTAAAAACCGGAATATCATATTCAGTCGCAAGCTGAGGAATTTGCACTTTGTAAAGTAAAGATTCAAGCTTCAAAATATTTGTGAGATGAGCCGTTGAATCGTAGTCCGTGGTGGGAGCTCCGTTTTGCCCAGGATTAAGCAAAATCGCTCCGAGTCCGAATGCCTGTCCAAGGTTTCTCATGACGACCGAATTCGTATTCGCGTTCCAATGAAACATCGCTCGATATTGAATATTCCACATCGGTGGAAGTGATGCCGACCCAGTCAGAGCAATCGGCTGTTTAAATCGCGCAACTAAATTTGCGATACGACCGAACGCATCTGTCCGCGCGTAACCATCATTCATTGATTTAATTGAAGGATCCTGGCCGATCGCCTCGGCTAACCAATGCATGCGAAGATGCAACTCCTTTGAAATATCCTTATCATCAAGTGAGTAAGTCATTTTCATAAATCGAATCAAATATTCTTCAGTCTCTTGACGATGTTCAAAAAACATTTTCTTAATGAAGGCTACTTTTTTGTCTTCGACTTTAGCCGGCCGATACGTGATATCCTCAATATTTGAAAGTGCATCCTTCGCAAAAGTTTCAATGTCGTACGAAATTTTATTTTCTGGCAAACCAACGATTGTCGAAAAATCTTTAGGCAGGAGGTGCAGAGCCTGTCTAAAACTATTCGAGAATTCTTCAGCGGTTTTATCGGCATCCCCGCCTTTATAGTCAATTCTCTCTAAGTATTCTTTTAAATATTTTTTCGTCAACATTGTTTGAGCAAGAGATCCGAATTCATCTTCGAAGAACCCACGAATATTAAGCATATTAGGAGCGCCATCGATTAAGTGATTCTTACCTTCGATTTTAATATCTGTCGTATGACAAAACGAACAATTTACTCCAGTCATCGCAATCGATTTTTTGCCACCAATTTCTCTCACTTCGCTCACATCTGAAATCGGGCGCTGCGGGTCTAATTGAACATCTCTCTCTTTAGAGTCGACATTACTCCAAGCGGTCGCGAGACCAATAAATTTCAGAGGGTACCAATGGTGCTTTGCGATTTGATCTGGCTCCTTAATGACACCAAATTTTTCGCCGAGATTTTCCATGAGATAAGTTTGGCCGGGATTTTTTGTCGTCAAACTTTTTAAGTTTAAAAACCACTTAAGCGGAAACACCTCGCTGCCCTCACCCATGTGCCAAAGATCATATTTCTCTTGTGGAGTTAGTCCTTCTGGAAAGTGAACGTGGCCGCCATCAACTTTCGCTTCACTAGCTAAAATTTGCGCGCGAGCCGCATCTAAACTTTGCGAGTAAGCGGCGTCATCGTTGCTCGCAATACCTCTTTTCAAGGCCGAATCAGATGTGTGACTACATCCCAGAAAATAACAGCTCATTGAAACCAAACCGAAATATAAAAAATAATTTTTTCTTGAATTCATATTTTTTCCTCAAAATTCTTTTGTTCAGAATATTTTAGTTAGCTCAAAAGGTCGATAGATAGAAAAAATCCAGACCTTGGCCCTTCCCCTTTGCGCCAGGCTAAGGTCGCGTAAAATGAAATATTTCACTCTAGGCTTTTCATTTGGTATCTTGTTGAAATGAATCCCGCAGACAGTCTAAAAGTCGAAGGCCAAAACCTCTCATTTCGCTCCTTTGGTAGCGGAACGCGCAAAATTCTATTCTTTCACGGCTTTCCTGGCTCCAGTGCTCAGGTGATCCCATTTCAATTACACACGAGTCCTCTTGATTTCGAAGTGGTTTGCATAGACAGGCCTGGCTACAATCAGACTCAAGTCTCAAGTGAGAGGCAATTCGATCAAGTCACAAGATTAAGCCGAGCCTTGCTTCGACTCCTTGGGTGGACCTCTTGCGAGGCCATGTCGGTTAGCGGTGGAACACCTTTTTTGTTTTCATTTGTTCGCACCCATCCTGAATTTGTCTCCAAAGTCACAATCGTCAGCGGCCTTTGCCCACTTGTGACCGATGATTTTTCAAGACTCATCAGCTTTAAAGCGAAGACAATTTTAAGGATGCTCCCGATGATTCCGGCAGCAGTGCTTAAACGCATTCTTCCGCAATCTAAAGACACTGAAGAGCAGAGGCGATCGCAATTGATTCAGTATTTTCTTCCGTCTTCGCCAGCCGATCAAAAGGCACTTCTGAGCTCTGCTGTCAGAAAAATGCTTTCTCAAGCCATTCGCGAAGCCTTTATGCAAAACGGTATTGGCCCGCAGAGAGACGCTAAAGAGTATCTGACTCCTTGGAGCATTGATCTCAAAGATTACAAAGGACCTATTGATATTTGGCATGGACAAGAAGATCTCGTCATTCCTCCTGCAACCGCGATACAGATGAATAAGCTTCTTGCCACTTCGCGACTACACATGGTTGAGGGCGAAGGCCATTACAGTTTGGCGATTAAACTCATCGAACGCATTTTAACAGAAGCTTGAAGCGTCTACTGACTTTCTTTAAGCAAAAAATTATTTACTTCAACAGCTAGACGATAAATCGCCTTTACTTCCCTCGGACACTGCACGATTTTCTCGGTCGGAAGTCGAATCACATTTTCAAAAAAGTTCAGAGTGATATCAAGGTCTCGAGTCGCCTGTCCCAAAACACAATAATCTTGAGTGATTTTTGAAATGCGTTTCAGATTTGATTTAGTAACAAACAAAACAGTCTGAAAATCTCCGTGATCTCCCATGATCAACATTGCGGGATGAAGTTTTGCTTTCTCACAAAATTTTAAGGCAACGGGTGACGCCCAAGAAGGATTCCAATTCAAGGAAAATCCAACGCGATTGAGTTGTCCAATAGTATCAAGGCAAGTTGCAATTCCATCACTCGTATCAATACTTGCTTTTGCATATGGCATAAGTTTATGAGCCAAGCTTAAATTAGGTTGAGGGCGAAACTGATTTTCTAATTTAAGCGACGAGGTTTTCTGAAACAAAAGTTGAAACGCCAAACTTGGTCCTAGTCCGCCCATCTTTTTCCCGATTACGATTGCAAAATCGCCAGGACGGACGCCCAAACGCGTGAGAGGTTTTCTCTTAGAAGCTCCAAGAATGGTGCCTGCGTGTGAATGAGAGAGCGCGCTCCCTGAATCTCCCCCTAGAAGTGAGACATTCATTTTGCGTAGAGCTTTTTTCACTCCTAAAAAATAGCGATCTTTCAATGACTTTTTCGTTCCATAACGCCACTGATTCGCTAGCAATATCCCAAGCGGTTGCGCGCCACTTGCCGCTAAGTCCGATATGCTTGAAGCAACCGTCATCCATCCCCATGTGAATGGGTCTCGGTATAAACCGATATCAATTTCTTCTGCAAGAGAGTCAGTGGAACTACAGATATATGAGTTTTTGAGCTTTAAAATTTCACAATCAGAAGTGAAAAGCTGATTCATTTGAAGCCGGCTTCGCGGCAGTCCGGATAAGAGACTTTTCATCTCGCGATACTCACGGTTCGGCGCTCTTAATTTTGTTTTCATGAGACCAAGATTATCACCACTGTGACGCCCCTGAAATCAAAATCTTTGAGAAGTAATCCTTTGCCTGAGATGTCAAACATGAATTGATTCGCTCTTCTTCGAATGCTAAACTTCTGCTACAAGAGGGGGTAATAAAAAATGTCGTTACGTCGTCGTCGATTTATTTTTGCATTGTTAGCTGGCTTTAGTGTTTTTCTCGGCTTTGGATATCTTGGATGCCAAGGTCAATTTCAAACTATTACCCAAAACGTACTCCCATCCTCGAACTCACCATCCTCAGGGTCTAATACAAACTCGCCTTCAAATAAAGCCAGTTCCGTTTTGCAATATCACAAGCAAAGTAATCACAATGCGAATTATATTGAAGCGTCTTTAACCCAGTCGGCAGCAGCGAATCTCCATATGGACGCGAGTTTTTCTGCCCCAATAAATAGTGGGCCTGTCTATGGACAACCACTTTTTCTTGATGGTAATGGCGCTCGTGATCTCTTGTTTGTCGCCACAGAACAAAA
>JAYUEB010000351.1:0-5166 GCA_043739525.1 Bdellovibrionales bacterium | reverse complement strand
TTTTTACGGCTGATCTTCATCTGAGTTTCCATCAACTTGTCATGGCGACGCTGTTTGATCTCTTGGTCAATTTGATCTGGCATCTTTCCGCCAGGAGTATTGTCTTCGGGAGAATACATAAAGCAACCGACTCGATCGAACTCTTGCTCTTTAATAAATTCAAGCAATTGCTCGAAATCATCTTCGGTCTCACCTGGAAAGCCCACGATAAATTGAGTGCGAATAACTGCCGAAGGAATCTCAGCTTTAATCTTCTCAACTCTTTCGACAATCTCAGCCTTTGTCATATGGCGGTTCATGCGTTTAAGCATTGAATCGCTAATATGCTGAAGTGGCATATCGAAATATTTCACAAGCTTAGGGCTCGTTTTAATGATTTCGATCATTTCGTCGGTGATTCCATCTGGATATAGATAGAGAAGACGAACCCAATCCACGCCCTCGAGATTTGAGAATGCCCGTAAAAAGCTTTCGGGAGTCTCAACCGCATCTGGATTCTTTTTACGGAGATCAAAACCAAAGTCCGTAAAATCATGAGAAATGATATTAAGTTCACGAACTCCGCCAGCAATCAAAAGCTTCGCTTCGCTGACGATGGCAGAAAGCTTACGTGATTGTAAGTTGCCACGAATTTTAGGAATCGCACAAAAAGCACAGCGCTTAAGACAACCCTCAGAAATTTTAAGGTAAGCCCGGTAAAAGGGGCCTGAGTTGACCCGTGGAGAGTTTTCCTCTTGAAGATAAGTTGGCAAATTAAAGTAGGTCTTTTTTGAATCGCCTTGGTCCGACTTCTTTAAAATATCAGCAATATTTTGAAACTCGCCAGAACCGATAAACAAATCAGCCTCTGGAAGGCCTTCAACGAGTTCGTCTTTATAGCGTTGCGTGAGGCAACCAGCGACAACTAGCTTTTTGAGCGACCCTGATTTTTTAAGCTCAGACATCTCAAGGATCTTAGAGATCGACTCTTTTTTAGCGTCATCGATAAAACCGCAGGTATTCACGACAACGGTGTCAGCATCTTCGCTTGCATCCGTTACTTGATAGCCATTTTTCATGAGGTGACCCAACATGATCTCGCTATCCACTAAATTTTTAGGGCAGCCTAGGCTTACAAAATGAACTTTTTTAACTGGAACGATCTCTTGCATAGTCGGCCTCGCGCTATTCGCGCATATTATTAAACTGTAGTGGTATTCCAAAAGTCGTAGATCGGCAAAGGGCAATTGTCTCTTGTAAACTATCTATACTCTTGGATGTAACTCGTACCTGCTCATCCATGATTTGGGCCTGAACTTTGATCTTAGAGTCCTTTATTTTTGCGACAATCTTCTTGGCCGTCTCTTTATCAATCCCCTGCTTGATCTCACCCTTTTGTCTAAGAGTCATCATGCCTGCGGGTTGGGGGTCAGCGAACTTGATGGAAGAAATTTCAACCCCTCTTTTATGGAGTTTCGACTGTAAAATGTCTTTAACGGCTCCGATTTTATAGGCATCATCGCCCACCAAAGTAAGAACCTTTTTATCCCATTCGATATCGCACTTTGATCCCTTGAGATCATAGCGTTGAGATAGCTCTTTCTTAGCTTGATTAATAGCATTTTCAACTTCTTGAAGGTTTACTTCTGAAACGATATCGAAAGCAGGCATAAGGCCCTCCTTAAAATGTAGTCACGTCAGCGCCCTCAGGCACCTTAAAGGTAAAATTGTTTTCTTTGAGAGCTTTATTAAATTTCACTTTTGAGAATTCATACATTGTTTCGTTATCAAGTTCATCCCAATAACGAAGTCCGGTAATCAATTTAGTCTTTGGATTCAAAACCATTTGAGCGCGCTTAAACTCAACTGTCGCATCGTTTGGCTGTAAAAAGAAAATGCGTTCGGTATCTGAAACTTTCATGAGGCCAGAGACGTTGAAATATTTTAAGACGCCACCTTGAGTGAGGAGTGACAAGAAATTTTGAGAGCGACCCTTTTTTGACGAAATATCAGCTTTAATTACTTGCGGAGCAGAATTTTTAAATTCTCCACTTGGATAGTTCAAAACCCAAATATGTTTTTTATCAATGACGATTAAACTTTTATCGGGAGCGTCCATCTCCATGCGCATGCGACCTTTTGAAAACATCACCCGCCCCGAAGAATCATTTTGGCTGTCGATCAATTGGGATTTGAGTGATTTCTTGAGATCCATCGTAAGCGTTTTAGCCTTTTGATAGGCGTCGTCGATTCCACGAATAAAACCAATATCCTCGTCACTCGGTTGAATGACTGAAGGAGTGGGCGGCGCTTTCGCAATTTCCTTTTTTACTTCAACTGAAACTGCCAGCGCTTGATTCGAAATTAAAATAAGACCAAAAATGAAGTTCAACATGAGGTGATACCTTAACAAAAGCCCGCTTGAGAGTCTACTGAGTTCCAAATTGGGGGCGCGAGACAAGTGTCCAAACTTCGAAATCATCAGGGTAATTTAAGGCTTCAAATGCGGCCTGGGCTGTTCCTCCTGACGTGATCGTGTCATCGACAAAAATAACTTTGGCATTCTCAAAGTCATATTCATCACGCCGAACGAATTTACGCTCTTGGCGCTCTTTGAGTGACTTCAGTTTTTGAGACTTTTGGTTTCCGTCAAATTCAAGACAATCAACAACCGAAGCTAACGACCAGCTCGACAAGGCTTGAGCCCACCAATAGGCATGATCTTCTTTTTTCTTTCGTGGCGGAAGAACCAAGATAAAGTCTCCTTCTAAGTTCAGCTGACCTCTCAAAAACATGAATTGGGCTGCGAATTCATTCCATGGGGCGCGAATTTTTCCGCCTTTGAGACCGTAGATCAGCGGCCGAATCAGGTGATCGCATTCGGCTCTCCAAGAAAAGAGTGAGTAAACCGGAAAGGGATAGTGAGGTTGTGGAAAATCAATGAGGCCGTTTTGGAGATCATAGATTTGTGACCAGCAGTCTTCGCAAAAAAGACGAATGGGTGATCGGAGAGATTTACATTTCGCGCAAGCGCTGATCCAGTCTCGGATATAAAATTTCATGGCATTTGCATATGCAGAGTAGGGGCCGGCGAAAGTAAGGTAATATCGTATTAGGTACATTTTGTGTTCGAGATTCGCCGGATGCTTTTGGCTGACGTATTGAAAGGTCCTGAGCTTTTTATTCAGATCGTATAGATTCGTTTGCGCTAGGTATTACCGAAAACCCCGGCGCCGATGGCAGAGGAGCGTTAATTAATCATTGTGATACGGGAGGTTTTTCCAAATGCTAATTCCACGATACACCTGTTCAAGAATCACAAGCTGAGCAAGATGATGATTAAAGGTAAGCTCGGACAAGCTTAATTGAAAGTTCGCACGCTTTTTAAGTTCATCGTTGGCACCGTAGGCTCCGCCTATCACAAAAACAATTCGTGATTTTTGGGTTTCACACCACTTTACAAATTGCTCAGAAAACTTTTGAGACGTGAGGCTTTTGCCTCGCTCATCACATAGTACTAAAAAATCATTTGGCTCAATAAGATCTAAGATCGAAGCGCACTCTTGCTTGAGCTTCACTTCAGATGACTCACGACCCAGTTGCGACGGCTTTAGCCTTACAATCTCGGCTTTAAAATAAAAACTGATTTTTTTCTGGTAGCCTTCGCTTAGCTCTTTGAGCCAAGCTTCTTTGTGACCACCTACAAAAACAAAAGCGAGCTTCACTTTTCAACAAGAGCGAGTGGCTTTGCAAGTCTCCACAACTCTTCAATTTGATATTCTTGTCTGACGAAATCGTAAAACAAGTGAACGATTAAGACTCCATAATCGACAACAATCCAACGCCCTTCGATCAAACCTTCTACGGCTTGAGGACGAACATTAAATTCTTCTTTAACGGCAATTATCAAGTTTTCAGCAAGAGAACTCGCGTGCCTTGTACTTGTTCCTGACGCGATCAAAGTAAAATCTGTCGGAGCCTCAAGACCTTTTAGATTAAAACCCTTCAAGTTAATTGCTTTACGTTCAAATAATACATCGGCGCAAAAGTGCGTGAATTTTTCGTAATCAGCAATTTTCTCACTCAAGGGAGCAAAAAGTTTGCTTGAACGAATAAATTCTTCAACCTGAATCGGAATTAATTTATCGACGTTACGTCCCGATCGTAATTTTTTGCGAATTTCACCAGCTGACACAGACGAGTTTTTAATTTGTAAAAACTCAATTGTTCGATCTGTTTTCAAATGAACAAATTGGCGATCCATTTCCTCAACCATCTTTTGAAGACCCACAGGTAAATCTTTAGGATCAAAAGGAAGCTGAAATCCAGGGCGCGACAAAACAATCAAGTTTGAAAGTTGGAGGATTTTTTCGAAGTCTTTCCATTTATCAAAATTTTCAAATTGGTCGATTCCGACAATTAGAAATAAATTTTCAGGTGTGACACTTTTGCTGTAATGCTCAATCGTCTCAACGCTATAACTTTTGCCACCGCGATTGAGTTCTTGTTCATCTATTTCAACAAATTCAAGATCTTTTAATCCAATACGAACCATCTCGAGGCGCTCAGCACCTGTTGGACCGTCGACAACATCTTTATGAGGATTTTGAGCCGCAGGCAAAACAACAACGCGATCAAAATCGAGCGCCTTTTGTGCGCATTGAATTGCGTTGATATGACCAACGTGAAATGGACTAAAGCTTCCGCCAAAAAGGCCAACTTTTTCATGTGATTCAATTTTTGTTTTCAAAAACTTTTCTCCCTAACTCAAATAGCAACTCTTGGATGCCTTGACCACTCACAGCTGAAATAAATCGAACTTGTACGCGCTCTCTTTCAAATCGTGCTGCGAGGTCGCGTTTTGTCTCTTCTGAAATTGTGTCAATTTTATTACAAACGACAATTTGCTCGCGTTCGCTTAAAGGTCTGAAACCTTCGAGATCGACTTTGCGTTTATCGTATTCAGATAATTCATGATTAATATCTTTATAATCTTGAACAGCATCGCGCCCTGATAATCCGCTGGCGTCGATCAAGTGAATAAAGTGATTTGTTCTTTCAATATGACGTAAAAACTGAGTTCCTAAACCGACACCAAGATGCGCGCCTGGAACTAATCCCGGGATATCGGCTACAACCATTGAGCGATCTTGATCGACACGCACAACTCCCAAATTTGGACTCAAA
>JAYUEB010000350.1:0-5169 GCA_043739525.1 Bdellovibrionales bacterium | reverse complement strand
AAAACCAAGTTCAGAATTTTTACTCTGTCAGCATATCGGGCTATCACATTGCCGAAGCTGGGGCGAATCCAATTTCTCAATTGGCATTTACATTAAGTAACGCATTTACCTTTGTTGAGTACTACCGTTCCCGTGGTCTTAAGGTCGATGAGTTCGCACCTAACCTTTCATTCTTTTTTAGTAATGGCTTAGATCCTGAATACGCAGTCATCGGACGAGTGGCTCGTCGTATTTGGGCGATCGCAATGAAAGATCTCTATCAGGGCAATGATCGCTCACAAAAGTTAAAGTACCATATTCAAACTTCTGGAAGATCACTGCACGCTCAAGAGATTCAGTTCAATGATATTCGTACGACTTTGCAAGCCTTGCTTGCAATTTACGACAATTGTAACTCGCTTCATACAAATGCATATGACGAGGCGATTACGACTCCGACAGAAGAGAGTGTTCGCAGAGCTGTGGCCATCCAAATGATTATCAATCGTGAGTTCGGGATGAGCCGTAACGAAAATCCGATGCAAGGGAGTTACTTCAATGATGAGCTAACAGATCTCGTTGAAGAAGCTGTGCTTGCAGAATTTTTGAGAATCAACGAGCGCGGAGGTGTGCTCGGCGCAATGGAAACTCAATATCAACGTGGTAAGATTCAAGATGAGAGTATGTTGTACGAGCATCTGAAACATTCCGGTGATTTGCCGATTGTGGGTGTGAACACTTATGTTGATCCGAAAACAATGGTGGCTGGTTATGTCCCTCCGAAGATTGAATTGGCCCGTGCCTCTCAAGAAGAGAAGTCTTTTCAATTAAAACGTGTACAAGACTATCAGAAAGAACATTCGCATGAGTCGGCTTTGGCACTAGCGGAACTTAAGAGATCTGCGCTTAGTGGCGAAAATGTTTTTGCTGGCCTTATGACGGCGGCACGCAGTTGTTCTCTCTACCAGATGACCCAGGCTTTGTATGAAGCCGGTGGACAGTATCGACGTAATCTCTAAGTAGGTTTTTTACGTGGCTTGTAAGGGATTGCGCCGATCGCTTCGAGTGCATTTTGTAGGACATATTTTTTCACTGCTTCAAACTCTCGCCCCCAACTAACTAGCCTTGAATAAATTCGGGTTTGCCAATACTTGCTTTCGGGTTCTCTTGGGGCGGTGCCTTGTTCGTGTTTTCGAATAGGATGTTTGCACAGTATTTCCTGAGCAATGTGTCCAGCAACAACCCTGAAAAAATTCTGAATATCAACACGTCGTTTTCCTAAAATCACCAAATGAATATGATTCCAGGCAATTGACTTTTTGAAAATACGAATTCGGTAAAGTTTAACCGCTTTGCTTAATACCTTCTCAATAACATTTCGATGCCGAGTCAACATACGAGCACCATAGGCAAAGTCCGACTTCAAAATCAAATGAATTGGGTGCTTCGTACTGAGCGGCCGGCGCTTGCGCCGCTTACCAACAAGCAACGACCCACCGTGCTCTTTATTAGGATTATCTCCAATATCGAACTTAAGTTGCCTCATGAGAAGTCCGTATTGCAAACCTCCACCGCGGGCCTATTGGGCTTGGAGGCACCGCCCCTGGTAAATTCGTCCGAAATCAGAATTATTCGCGGAGAGTTTAGCTTTGCGTAAATGAGACTTTTGTATCGAGCTCGCGCACCGCCCGCGAGCCGAACACGTTCTAAATTAAGATCGAAACCAGATATCGTCCCGAGGCGAAGAGGCACCGCCCCGAAAAAAACGCCAATACAAACAAGCCAAATCTCCAGAGTTGCAAGCCCGGGGCGGTGCCTTGCCGCCCCGATAAAGGAGTCAAAAACTCCAGAGGCAAACCTCAGCCAAAACCGGATTTATCTTGCAGCTAGCGGCACATTCGATATGCTTGGCGTATGTCGCGACACCAAATCAAAATGATTTTATTCAGCTGTGTTCTCATAGTACTAAGTGCTACTTTAAGTTTTTCATGCCAACCGGCTCAGGGCCCGATGTTAAGAGGCGTGCTCTTTCAGGGCGATATTCAATGAAATATTTCGCGCTTGTTGCTTTTCTAATCCTGAGCCAACATCAAGCGTGGGCAAATCTCACAAGATCAAATATTTCAAACGTTGGCGTATCGCTTTACGGAGTTTTCATCACGTCGGATCCCAGTTGCCAAGTTGGTTTGATTGCGAGTGTGCCGCTTACTAAAACTCCTACAAGTTCAAATTTTGTAACAGCACCTGTTTTGGGTGCGGGGCCAGTTCCACTAAGAGTTGCTTGCGTCGTTTTAGTAGTTGCGAATCAGGTCCAAGTAGGTTGGAAAGCGGGAACCTACTCAGCTCCTGACAATGTGTGTGCAACAAGTGGAACAGCAAACGTAAATCCCTGCACAAATGCGAGCTTGACATGGCCAGCGCTGATCACTCAAAGTGCGGCGGGAGTTGGGCTCACTCTTTCAAATTCTTGTCCGCTTACGCCTTTAGGGACAGAGGTCGTTCCAATATACATGAGTATCAATTCGGCCTGTACGGGGAACTCAGTGATCGATCAGCAAACAACAGGTTGCACAGTCTCAGGAAAGACGACCAGCTCCGTGGTTCAAGCCCCATCAACGAACAGCAGTGCAAGCAGTGGAGCGAGGATTATGGATTTGCCTGTAAACGGCAGAATTGTTTTCGCAGTTGATCCAGACCAAATTATCTCAGGCCAATCGGGAACATGCGCAGCTGTTAGCTCGCCGGTCTTCTCGATACATCGATGAAAGAATCTTCTTCGTCCTCTTCGAAACATGCTTTCTTAGTCGCAAGTGGAATATTTTTAAGTCGTATTTTTGGCTTTTTAAGAGAACGGGCAATTGCTCACTATTTCGGAAACTCATATTTAGCTGATGCTTTCAAAGCCGCCTACCGCATTCCTAATTTTTTACAAAACCTGCTTGGGGAAGGAGTTCTGTCCGCGTCGTTTATTCCGGTCTATGCGCAGCTCATGGCGCAGAATAAAACCAAAGAAGCTCATGAGCTTGCTGCTAGTATTTTTTGGCTTTTATTTAGTGTCGTATTCTCGCTCAGTCTTTTGGGTGTCATCTTCGCACCTCATTTGATTCCGCTTATTGCTCCTGGCTTTTCGGGTGAGACGCTTCATGTGACGATTCGACTTGTGCAGATTTTATTTCCAGGTACGGCAATTTTGGTTTTATCTGCTTGGTGTTTAGGTATATTGAACACACATTCGAGATTCTTTCTTTCTTACTCGGCTCCTGTCATTTGGAATCTCACTCAAATCGTTGTTTTACTTTTTACAGCTCAGAAAATTTTGGGTGTTGATTTAATCGAAGCACTTGCCTGGAGTCTTTTTCTTGGTAGTTTTTTACAGTTCATCATTCAGCTACCCCAAGTTTTGAAGTACGTCCCAAGTCTTTGGCCATCATTTAAGGTGGGCGGCAATGCTCGCGTTGTGATCCGAAACTTCTTTCCGGTTTTGTTTTCAAGGGGAGTTGTTCAAGTAAGCGCTTATGTTGATATTTGGCTTGCGAGCTTGCTACCAGTTGGCGCGGTTTCAAGTATGAGTTTTGCTCAAATGCTTTATTTGCTTCCGGTCAGTTTATTTGGAATGTCGATTTCGGCAGCCGAACTTCCGGCAATGTCAAAAGTTCAGGGTACGAGCGAAGAGATCAACCAGCACTTAAGCAAACGTATTTTATCTGGCACTCAGCGAGTCGCATTTTTTGTCGTACCTTCAGTTGTCGTGTTTTTAATTCTGGGTGATGTTCTCATAAGCTGTGTTTTTCAAACCGGAGCCTTTCATCACGACAATACAATTGATGTTTGGCGTGCGCTCGCGGGTTCGGCTATAGGCCTGCTTGCTGCAACGATGGGACGTATTTACTCTTCGGCTTTTTATGCACTCAAGGACACAAAGACGCCCATGAGGTTTGCCCTTGTGAGAGTTACTTTGACTATTGTATTGGGTTACACCATGGGGATTCGGCTTCCAGGAATTTTGCAGGTTTCTCAAATGTGGGGACTCACCGGTTTAACAGCCTCAGCTGGCCTTGCCGGTTGGATCGAGTTTTTGTTATTGAGAAATGCACTCAATAAAAAAATTGGACTTACGCATTTTGCAAAAACCTACTTAATAAAACTTTGGAGTATGGCCTTAATTGCTGGTGGCGTAAGTTACGTCATTTACCACTATCTCTTTATTCCTATTTTAGGTCTTCCAGTGTTTTTGGCAGGTTGTCTAGATCTATTTATTTTCTCATCTATTTACATTGGCCTTGCAATTTTATTTAAGATTGAACAAGTTCAAGTGATCACTCAAAGACTGAAGAGGTTTCAAAAATGACTTTTGATAAAGAAAAAGAAGCGTTTCCGGCGGTAGAACCTTACAATAAATTTTATTTGAAAGTAGATGGTCTGCACGAAATTTATGTTGAAGAGTGCGGAAACCCTAAGGGACAGGCAGTGCTTTTTCTTCATGGTGGTCCGGGTGCGGGTCTAAGTGACTTCCATCGAAGACTCTTTGATCCAAAACACTATCGCATTGTATTGTTTGACCAGCGTGGAGCAGGCAAGAGTAAACCTCACGCAGAACTTGAAGACAATACAACTTGGCACCTCATCTCAGATATTGAGATGATTCGTACAAAACTTGAAATTAAGAAATGGATGGTTTTCGGCGGGTCGTGGGGCAGTACTCTTGCGCTCGCGTATTCCGAAACACATCCAGAAGTTTGTACCCATCTTGTCTTGCGCGGAATTTTTCTATGTCGGCAAGAAGAAATTAAGTGGTTTTATCAAGACGGCGCGCACTTTGTGTTTCCGGATTTCTGGAAAGCTTACCTTGCACAAATTCCAGTTGAGGAACGCGGAGACATGGTTTCGAGCTACTACAGAAAATTGACTTCTAGTGACGCGAAAATAAGACTAGCTGCCGCAAAGGCATGGGCTGGTTGGGAGGGTGCGACGCTGCATCTTCATCCAAGTGTCGAATCAAAAGAAGATTTTGAAGAAGATCAAAAGGCACTTTCGGTTGCCCGGATAGAATGTCATTATTTTACGAATCATGCATTTTTTAGAACTGATAATTTTTTAATTGAAAACGCGAATAAGATTCGAAATATTCCGACGATTATTATTCACGGAAGATACGATATGGTTTGCCCAGTGAAAAATGCATTTGATTTG
>JAYUEB010000349.1:0-1673 GCA_043739525.1 Bdellovibrionales bacterium | reverse complement strand
AAAAACATCTGGCCCACGAGCACGAAGAGCATTCTCACAATTATTTCTCAATTATTCCGAGCTATGCGCAAGTTGCTCAAACGGCAACAGAAGTATCTTCTGGCATCAGCTACACATTAAACTCAAGTCCGGCTATTGGCGTTGAATTGGGTTGGGACCATTGGTGGAATGAGTCTTTTTCGACTGTTTTAACTTACGCGATTACTCAACTCAGTTCAAAAGAGGCGAGTGATGTTACAGGCGCGCCCGTCATTGATAAAATGATTTTAACTCAAGCTGAATTATCTCTCTTGAACAAAGTTGCTCGTCCGCTGCGGCTTGGTTTTGGTGTGGCATATGGAGATCATATTTTTCTTGAGAATTTTAGCACGTTACCTTCAGATCCAAGTATTTATAGAATCGCATTTTTTAATCCGTTTGCGGCGGCCGAATTTACTGCTTTTGAAAGCGAAGGTTTAGAGGCATTGATCAATCTTAAGGTTGCGGCATTACCCGCACAGGTTGGTAATGGTCATGATCTCACCAGTGGAACCGAAATCATGGCGCAACTTTCGCTCCTGCAAAAATTCGAAAATTCGGCAGTTCTTTACGGAGTGAGTTACTCGAGCGAAAATCAAACCCGCACCGACGCAAATGAAACGCGGGCAGAGTGGGATCTGAAAATTGGATTTTTGTTTTAGTGAACCGGCAACATCACGACTTGATCTGATAAATGACTGACCCTCACGATGTCGGGTGGGTTGTCGTTTACAACGGCTCCCGTTCCATACGCGCACTCTAATTTAAGATCTTTGAATCCTGACTTTTTAAAAATAAAAGATCCCTTAATCATGGGATCTCCAATAGCCAAGAAAAGTATTTTCTTTTTAGCCGGAACTAAAAAGTGTCCGTCTTTGTTTGAGGTCGATACTTTTTCAATTTCGTCTGAAGTTCCTTGCCAATAAATATCAACATCGCTAACAGCTTCTCCATCTGACGTGAGGGTATTGCCAGAGAATTGAGGTCTGATCCAATGATGGCCGCAGCCTGAACAAAAAATGAGAAAAAGCACTGATGAGGCAATGAGCTTCAGAAACATTGCTCTAGCTCATCGAATGAAGAGATAGACGTCAAGGAGTTTAGAAGGCTTTATCAGTTGGCAAGATCGTCTCTAGAACTGTATTGAAATTTGTCACGCGTGTTGCTGTAAAGGTCAGAACCCAAACTTGATTAAAGACATTATCGCTCCAAGCGAGAGGCGCCATATTCGCGCCAAAGCCGTGAGCGATTGGTGGAATCATGTCGTGCTCCCAACAAATCAACACGGTTTTACCCGTGTACGCAGGAGTGTTCATGATTCGAGTAATCATAGGTTGGATCTCTTGTTTTGTATAATTAGCATCTATTTGAAGTCCAAGTGATTGAGCAAGAGGCGTAACAGTTTCGAATGGTCGATTTGAAGTATTTATTTTATCTTGAGCCATTGCATAAATCGCAACGGGAGTTCCGAATTGCAAGAGTGCAGGAGTGTGCTCAAAAAATGCTGGCAGTCCCGCTGCTCTTTGATAGCCTTGTGGGCTGAGATTGTCTCCTATCGCAGGTTTTTCTCCGTGACGAATAATCAAAATTTGAGCCGGAGCCGCGATGACTTTTGTCGAAGCAATTAACATAAGAGTACAAGATAAGAAAAATAA
>JAYUEB010000348.1:0-1677 GCA_043739525.1 Bdellovibrionales bacterium | reverse complement strand
AATTAAATCCCTTGAAAGAAAAAGAAAAATCGAATACAAAAGAAAAATATCAACAAGCGTGTTGATCAAACACGACAACTATCCTGAAATTTTTCGATACAACAGGCTCTAGTTTCAATGCCTGAAAGCGGAAGGGAATACATGAGTGCGCTTTCTTTCCCAATACCTTCTCGGCACTCGTAGAGAGACGGTGCTCGTAATAAGGAACCTTTCCGCCATTACCGTGAGCAGACTTTCCCGTTAGGCGACTCCCGCACTGACAATACAGAAGTCCTGAAAGTAAGTAAGGGTATCTTTGTCTGGAAGGAGGCTTACGCAGTCTGTTTGTCTTTAATATTTCACTGACTCGGTCAAATACTTCTTGATTGATGATTGGCTCCCATTGAGCCTCGGTCTCTTGCACGCTACCATTTTCTTTATAAACTTTAATTCCCAAATAAACTTTGTTCGTAAGCATTTTATAAAGACTTTCTTGCAACACCCGACCAACTCTTGATCTACCGCCGCCTTCACGCTTACGATTGAGTTGTATCTCTCGAGAGTTTAAAGTTCTTGTTGTTGATGCCAAGGTTCCTTCACTTAGGAAAGTCTTAAAAATTTCTCGAACTGTTTCGGCTTCATCGGGTACTAAATCAAGCCTACCATCTTTTTTGCCACTCACTTTGTAACCAAGTGGCACGCAGCCGCCGTTATAAAGTCCACGCTTCGAGCGACTTAAAAAGTTCGCAGTAATTCTCTCACCGACTTGTTTGCGCTCAAACTGTGCAAGGTTCGCCATCAAATACATTGAAAATGAACCGACGGCTGTTGACGAATCAAATTGATCTTTGATCGAATGAATTTTGCAGCCGAGCTCATCAAAAAGCTCGACAAGATTTGCAAAATCCCTAATCGACCTTGTTAGTCTAGATAATTCAGTGATTAAAATCATGTCGATCTTGTTTTGCCTTACATCATCCATCATTCGCTGGAAGCTCGGGCGGTTCGTATCTTTCGCCGAGATTCCGGCATCGCAATACAGTTCTTCGATTTCACCAAAGCTCTCAAATGAGTTACGGTGCTTCACGTATTCTCTTAAACGACATTCTTGTGACTTGATAGAACCCTCTGGATTCTCTGCTTGCTCTTCGGTTGAGACACGAATGTAAATGCCAATTTTAAAACTAGATTCTTTTTTGTTCATGAGTTCACCGCCTTCTTAAGTTTGGTTGTACCCAATTCCTTAAAAGCGGATTCAGTGGCAGAATTTTTAGACGAGAGGACTTGCTGGCAAAGTCGTTTGTATAAAATCTCTCCTACCTCTGCAAGCAATTGTTCGAAGTGCTCATCATTTATTTTAGACTTCTTTATGAGGATATTATTTGGGCTCCAGGTTTTTCGCATGCGACCTCCGGTAAAGGAACACTGATTTGGTTAGATAGAGGGGTATAAGTTAGTAAATTCTTACTTTCCTCAGGTGAAGCTAACTGCCTTGAAAGTTTAAGGAATTTTTGAGGTCTGAGAAAATCAGTAATTTGGTGCCGAACCCCTATTGGACCCGGAATTTCCCTTGGGCAAAACCCCTCTTGTCCCCGCAATATTTTTCTTAAAGGGCCGATGTCTTCTGACACTTCATTGGTAACTCTTGCATCCCAAAGGTTTTGCAAGAAATCTGTCTCCTCAATAAAGATAATGTAA
>JAYUEB010000347.1:0-1679 GCA_043739525.1 Bdellovibrionales bacterium | reverse complement strand
CGTTTCTTCAACCAATCAGGAGAAGGCCCTACTTTTACGCCACTCATCGCCCGGCCTGCGTAGCGGGGGCAAGCATCTGGCTTTTTCACTTCAAGCTGAATGATTTTTTTTGTCGATTCAGAACCGACGGCCATCGAATCAATTGGCAACACGCACTCACGTCCAAGAAGACATGCAATTTCACGAGCGAGTCCAAAGTGGCTCAGGCAATCGGCACGATTAGGTGTCACTTTCAGTTCAAACAAAATGTCATCAAAACCCATGAACTCAGCATAAGCCTTACCGATTGGTGCGGTCTTTGGAAGAATGAGAATTCCTTCAGACTCTGCCTTAAGACCTAATTCTTTTTCAGAGCAAAGCATGCCTGAAGAGTCAACTCCGCGAATTTTAGATAATTTAATTGCGAAATCACCCGGGAGAATTGCACCAGGTAGTGCGACGACAACGTTGTCGTCTTGTTTGTGATTTTGAGCCCCGCAAACGATTTGATGAATGCGGCCTTCACCTGTTGAAACTTGACATAAACTGAGACGATCGGCATTTGGATGCTGATCTTTCTTCAAGATATGTCCGATAACTACAAACTCAAATTGTTTCGCTTGATCCGAGATACTTTCAACTTCGAGACCTGCGGCTGTGAGAAGTGCTGCGAGATCTTTCGGCTTAGAAAAGTAATCTTTTATATCGACGTAATCGTTGAGCCATTTAAGTGAAATTTTCATACAGGAAACTGCCTTAAGAAATGAAGGTGATTCTCAGAAAAAAGACGAATATCATCAATACCGTATTTGATGATTGCCATGCGTTCGACGCCAAAGCCGAAAGCAAAGCCTGTCCATTTAGGATAATCAACACCCGCAGCTTTAAAAACATTTGGATTAATCAAGCCGCTTCCGCCAATCTCAACCCAGCCGCTTTGACCGCACATACTGCAACCTTTGCCTTTACAAAGAGGGCAGGAACAATCGACTTCAGCAGATGGTTCCGTAAATGGAAAAAAGCTTGGGCGAAATCTGGTTTTTAATTCTTTGCCGAAAAACTCTTTTACGAAAAATGAAATGGTTCCCTTAAGGTCAGCCATTGAAATATTTTCGTCGACGAGCATTCCTTCAATTTGATGAAAATTAGGTGAATGAGAAACGTCGCTATCACATCTGAATACGGGACCTACGCCCAAAACTCTGAGTGGTGGCTTCTCATTTTCCAAAACATGAATCTGGATCGGTGACGTATGAGTTCTTAAAACATGATCGCTATCTATGTAAAAAGTATCTTGCATATCACGAGCAGGATGATCTTTTGGAATATTCAAGGCTTCAAAATTATAACGATCCTTTTCAATGAGAGGGCCTGTTCGAACACTGTATCCTAGCCTTGCAAGAATAGACGTAATCTCATCAATGACCATCGAAATCGGATGGTGCGTGCCGAGAGCCTGTAAGGGGCCAGGTAAAGTGAGATCGAGATACTCTGAATTCAGCTTTTGTTCGAGTTCAAAGTTTTTAAGTTTAGCCTCACAATCGCCAAAGACCTTCTCAAGCTCAACTTTCACTTCATTTACAATTTTACCAAAAGCAGGCCTCTCTTCAGGTTTGAGGCCTGCAAGGTCCTTCATGAGGAGAGAAATCTGCCCTTGCTTTCCAAGAAATTGTGTCTTCTTTTCGAAGAGTTGGGCTAAA
>JAYUEB010000346.1:0-1679 GCA_043739525.1 Bdellovibrionales bacterium | reverse complement strand
GAGGTACTCTTTTCGGCCGTTCCTAATGCGTTCAAATTTTCCTGTCAGTGGCGAAGGGCGACCTGTTAACATCGTCATTTTCTCATCCGAAAGCCAATGGCCTTCAATTTCGAAAATGCGAGCTGCTTCTGGCTTGAACGCCTCTTCTTGAAAGTTTCTAGAAGGGGAAAACCCTCGTGTTAATTGGGTATCGACTTCTCGAGATAAGCGTTCTTGTTCTGTTATCAACCAACGTTGAATATTTTTAGGTAGTTTTTGAATAAGTTTAGAATCATGAAAAAGCGCTCTGGGCGTTGCATCTGAGGGAATAAGATGAGGATTGCGTGTCATCTCGATAGCACGAATTGCCCCCTCTATGGCGGATATAGAGATTTTTATTAATTTTCGTTGGGCGTTCACTGGAAAAATAATTTCTTGGCCCAAGTAGCGAACTACAACAGAATATCCGTTGGCAGGGTCATTGTGAATGGCTCGTTCGGATACAAGCTCCAAGCCGTTGAGCTCAAGAACTTCGGAAAATGGCCGGTCTTTTCCAGCAAGTTGAAATGTTCGAACATCTTCGGGCACTTTGAATTGTGACGAAACCAGTTGCGGAAAAAATAGCGAAGAACACTGAATATCGGCATACCCTGGCAAACTGAGGTTTAAAATCGTCAAAATTCCGAATAATGACATCAGCTTCATAGCGATCTTTTCCCATTTTAAGTAGATTGAGGTTGCAATCATAAGTAAAAATAAAAAGAGCAATGCTTGTGCCACTGCCGCTATCGTTGTCCGAGGTATGATTCGTGCAATAACTTAGTTTTAATGCCATCAAATCAGTTCATTCAAAGCATAATTAGGTCGCGGGTGAGGTTACTGTCCAACATTTGTACAGTGATGACACCGCTTTTCTTTTTAATCGGCTATTCGACGACAATTTTTGCCGACGTAAATGAAAATAAATGTCACCTGCTTTTCGTGCAAAACCTAAGAGAGCCTGAGGCGGCAATCGAACTACCATTTGAGAGCCGCTCCATCCTGAAGGTGAAAATTCAAGCCTATCGAAAAGCTAGAATTGCTAAACCGGATTTAAAATCGATTCGTCTCGGCGCGGCTTCATATCAAATTCTGGGGATTTTAGGAAAAGGTACCTCGGTGGTTTATCTTGCCCGTTCCTCAAATGGTAACTTGGTCCAAATTAAAAAAATTGTGAGCGATACCTTGTGGGCAAATTCTCTCTTTTATGAAATGACGGTAACGAGGTTTTATTTAGAAAACGGCATTTTGGTTCCGAAGATTTTGGACTTTGAGTTTAAGGATCAATACGAAGACGGACAATACGTAGGTGCTGTGGCATTTCTGGTCAAAGAATACTTTGAAGGGATCACTGGGGATGAACTGGCAGCAATTCAGAATTTTTCAGCTCAGGAACGGGCTTTTCTACAGAATAAATTTCAGGCTTCTATCACTAAGTTAATGTCGACCCATAAAGGTTTTGCCGGTTGGCTTAAGGAAAACCAAATTAATTTGCATGAGAATAGCTTTCCAGAATTAGATCGACTCATTCAGCAGGGTGATATTAAAGCAGCAAATTTGATGTATGCTAGTTTGCTTGATGATGTCGTGACTTTTGATCCGTGATTGAAATTTATATCCTCAGTTATTTCCCATATTTTCATATCGCCATCTCATCAGCT
>JAYUEB010000345.1:0-5192 GCA_043739525.1 Bdellovibrionales bacterium | reverse complement strand
ACCCAGAATAGGAAGGCTGCTGAGAGTAGCAGTTGACCGAAGCTGAGGAGTTGGCCTCTTGTGATTCCTAAGTGAGTGAACTCTTGGGTGGCGATGTGGGCATCGGGCATTCGGAAGTTCTCACCTATGATTCTGACTACTGAGTAGAGTGTGAGGAAGAGGGCTCCGACAACTCCTGGCTTTCTTGGTTTTTTCCAAAAGAGAAAGAGGACTACAAATAGAAAAACACCTTCTAGAAGAGCTTCGTAGATTTGAGACGGGTGTCTTGGTGGTAGAACTTGGGCTAACGCATCGGTGACGGCTGAATTGTGTTTTTGAACTTCTAAGATGAGGCGATCAACAACGGCTTGAACTTGTGAGCTAGCTTGATTGTTGCCACGATATTGACTGACCCATTCATTCCATTGATCAGGAGCAATACCAATTTTTGAAGCGGCGTCTTTGAGGGAGCCTAATTTCTCTGGTTCGTATCCCAACCAACGATGCATATCGGTCGGGAATTTGACAGCCCATGGGAGCTCGGGAGAGCATTCTCGGCCCATCAATTCGCCGTTGATAAAATTGGCAACACGTCCGCAAAAAATTCCAATGGTGCCGCCGATACACGTGAGATCGCCAAGATGAAGCCAGTCGAGTTTAAATTTTCGTGCGAATAAATAAGAGGCAACCATGAGTCCGATAATTCCGCCGTGAGAAGCCATTCCGCCTTCCCAAACGGCGATTGCAGACCAAAAATGATCGGTTTGAATTCCGATATTGGTGCCTGGAATCATCAAAGACAAATGTGCTTTGAAACTTGTGAGGAGATCGGGTGAGTAAAATAAAACATAGCCAAGTCTTCCGCCAAGCATGACGCCAAGAACGCAGTAGGTTACAAAGTCGGTGACTTGTTCGACACTAATGGTTCTGCGTCCGCGTGCAGCCATGAATAGCATGACCATAGCACCTGCTAGAAATCCGGCCATATATGCCATTCCATACCATCGCAAACCGAAGTTATCTCCTAGCTGAATGATAAAGGGATTGAGATTGTGAACCCAGACGTTTGGTGACATTGATGTTTCTCCTAGAAGATGCTTTGCGCCTCTCCTTAAGACTCTTATCCAGATTAATCAGAAATTCAAGCGAGTGGCCTCAAATTTCTAGAGCAACGGCTCGGCCAGATTGACTACAGACGCGCGGCGTTTAGTATGCCGAAAGCTTGGGATTTTTGCTATGCTGGTCCAATTCCAACAATGAATTTTCAGGAGAAACACTTGGAGAAATTTACCTACATTAATCAAAGTAATGTGTCTTACATTGAAGAGCAGTATCAGAGCTTTTTGAAGAGTCCCGAATCAGTCGATTCAAATTGGCGCATGTTTTTTGAAGGGATTGAGTTTTCAAAATCTTCGAACACCGAAAACTCTGGGGGTTTTTCAACCGCCGAACTAGGTGTTTATAATCTGATTCGAGCATACCGAGACTACGGTCACTTTGAAGCCAATTTGAATCCGCTTGCGACCGGGCAAAAAGCTTTTCCAGAACTTTCGTTTCACAATTTTGGTTTGACCGAGGCCGATCAAGAAAAAACTTTTCAAATTGGATCTTTGATTGGCATGCCCAATGCGAAGTTAAAAGATATCATCAATCAGCTTCGCTTTTATTATTGCCGCACGATTAGCGTTCAAGTGCACGATGCGATGCCAATGGTACGCGATTGGTTTTTTAAAGAATTCGAAAAACCACAGGCCGAAGTTGCAAAAGCTGAAAAAATCGAGATTCATAATCAACTCGTTAAAACCGAATCTTTCGAAAAATTTATTCACACTCGTTATGTCGGTAAAAAAAGATTTTCAATCGAAGGCGGCGACAGTTTAATTCCGATGCTTGAAAAATTTGTTACTAGTGGAACTCCACTTGGTACCGAAGAACTTGTTCTTGGAATGGCTCACCGTGGCCGTGTGAATGTTCTTGTCAATTTCATGGGTAAAGCGCTGCCTGCAATTTTTGCCGAGTTTGAAGGCTTTCGAGATGAGAATAATAGTTTCTTTGATGGAGACGTAAAGTATCACTTGGGATTTTCAGCTGACAAAACCACTCCAAATGGCAATTGCCATATATCTTTGGCGTTCAATCCTTCACATCTTGAGGCAGTGAACCCAGTTGTTCTCGGAATGGTTCGCGCAAAACAAAGACGCCGAAAAGATACCGAGTCTCGCAAAAAAGTGATTCCGATTTTGATTCACGGTGATGGCGCGATGATTGGTCAAGGCGTAGTAGCCGAGACATTCACTATGAGCGGCCTCAAAGGCTATACCGTTGGCGGAACCATTCATATTTGTATCGACAATCAAGTGGCTTTTACCGCAAGCCCTGAGAGTGAAAGAAGTTCTCCTTACTCATCAGATATTGCAAAAATTATTCAATCACCTGTGATTCATGTTAATGGTGATGATGTCGAAGCCTGTGTGCGTGCGGCCGATATCGCCATACGATTTCGTCAAGAGTTTAAGCGTGATGTGGTTGTGAACGTTATCTGTTATCGCCGTTTTGGTCACAATGAGGGGGATGAACCTATGTTCACGCAGCCTCTCATGTATGAAAAAATTAAGAAGCATCCAACGGCTCTTGAAATTTACACGCGCAAACTTGAGACAGAAAATGTCATTACACATGATGAAAGTGATCAAGTTTTTAAATCACGTATCGATGAGTTGCAGAAAATTCTTGATCAAACAAGAAAACAGCATCCTGAAATGAAGCCGCTTGTATTTGATGGTCTTTGGAAAGGCTTTAGAAGAGCCGATCATGCCGATTTTGAAAAGTCAGTTTCAACCAAAGCAGATTTAGCGACTCTTAAAAAAGTCACAGATCTTCTGACCCATATTCCAGACGGGTTTAACCTCAATCCAAAGGTGCAAAAACTTTTAGATAGTCGCGCAAAAATGATGGATGGTGACGGAGCTGTTGATTGGGGAATGGGCGAGCTTTTGTCCTACGGTTGTTTGCTATATGACGGGACGCCGGTGAGATTATCAGGACAAGACTGCATTCGCGGAACATTTACCCATCGCCACTCGGCCTATTACGACCAAAAAAATGGTGAGAAGTTTTCTCCCCTTACGCAAATCAGACCGGATGATGTTGAGTTTTGTGTTTACGACTCTCCTTTGTCTGAGTATGCGGTGATGGGGTTTGAGTATGGAAACTCAAGTACGGATCCAACCTTCCTCACTATTTGGGAGGCTCAATTTGGTGACTTCGTGAATGGCGCGCAAATTATTCTCGATCAATTCATCTCAAGTGCTGAACAAAAATGGCAACGAATGAGCGGCCTCGTTTTACTTCTTCCTCATGGGTATGAAGGCCAAGGACCTGAGCATTCAAGCGCTCGGCTTGAGCGTTTTCTGCAAATGTGTGCTCAAGACAATATGCAGGTTTGTAATATGACGACACCCGCACAGTTATTTCACGTGCTCCGTCGGCAAATGAAACGAGATTTTAGAAAACCTCTTGTCATCATGTCGCCAAAATCTTTGTTGAGACATCCTTTAGTGATTTCAAAAATCAAAGATTTTACGGATGGTGAGTTTAGTGAAGTTTTACCTGACGTAACGGCAAAAGCGAAAGATGTTGAGAGCGTGATCGTTTGTTCTGGCAAAGTCTACTATGATCTCTTGGCCGCAAAAGAGAAAATCTCGGGACAAGAAAAAATTGCTTTGATTCGTGCTGAGCAACTGTATCCGTTTCCTGCGCATAAGTTTTCGCCTATTTTTAAATCCTACTCAAATCTAAATAAAGTCGTATGGTGCCAAGAAGAGCCAAAAAATATGGGTGCATGGACCTTTATGCAATCAAGACTGACAGAGCTTTTGAGTAGCATGAAACTTGATGTGAGCCTCAGTTATGCTGGACGTACAGAGAGAGCTTCGCCAGCAACGGGATCTGAAAAAGTTCATCAGTACGAGCAAGCTGAGCTTGTTCAAAGCGCTTACGATCAGGCTACGAACAATCTTGTTAAAACATCTCAAGTAAGGAAGACAAAATGAAAGCAGAAATAAAAATACCAGCTGTTGGCGAAAGTATTAATGAGGCAACAATCGGCGAATGGACTAAAAAGTCCGGTGAATTTGTAAATCGTGATGAAGTCATTTTGCTTCTCGAAACTGACAAAGCAAGTGTTGAAGTCGTAGCTCCAAGTGATGGAGTGATTACGATCAGTTCAAAAGCGGGAGATGTCGTTAAGATTGGTGCGACAGTCGCCGTGATTGATACCGAAGGTGTTGCGACGGCCGGTGCTCCGGCCCCTAAAAACTCAACTTCTTCTAAAGGTTTTGTCTCTGAAAATGCGGCTCCGGCGCAAGCGGCAGCGGCACCTGCGGCTGCTTCGGCAAAAGTAAATTCGGATTTACAAAGCGTTTTAAGCCCTGCAGTTCGACGAGTAGTTGAAGATAAAGGTCTTGATCCAGCGTCTGTTCAGGGAACGGGTCGCGGTGGTCGTCTCACAAAAGCAGATGTTGAAGCAGCTCCAGCTGGCGGTGGTGGTTTGGGTGCGACAAGTGCGAACGTGGCTCCGGCGCCGAAAGCTGCTCCTATGGCTTATCCTGTAAAATCGAAGGGAACTGTCGCTCACGAAGTGAAGCGCACTCCTATGACCACGATTCGCAAGCGCACGGCTGAGCGTTTAGTGGCAGCTCAACATACAGCTGCGATCCTCACGACTTTTAACGAAGTCGACATGACGGCGATTTTGGAGCTTCGTGAAAAATATAAAGATCGTTATAAAGAAAAATATAATGTTTCATTGGGATTCATGGGCTTTTTTGTGAAAGCTTCGATCGAGGCTTTAAAAAATTGTCCGGCGGCTAACGGCAGTATCGAGGGTACTGATATTCTACTTAAGAATTTTTATAATATCGGTGTCGCAATCGGAACGGGAAAAGGTTTGCTTGTTCCAGTTTTGAAAGATGCAGATCAAATGTCTCTTGCTGAAATTGAACTTGCGATCAAGTACTATGCATCTAAAGCAAAAGACGGTAAAATTACAATCGACGATTTGTCAGATGGAACTTTCACGATTTCAAATGGTGGAACTTACGGATCTCTCATGTCGACTCCGATTTTAAATGCACCTCAAAGTGCGATTTTGGGAATGCATAAAATTGAAGAGCGCGCAGTTGTGATCAATAAACAAATTGTGATTAGGCCTA
>JAYUEB010000344.1:0-5192 GCA_043739525.1 Bdellovibrionales bacterium | reverse complement strand
AAAATTTCATTTAAAAATTGGTGCTGAATTAGTCGATGCTTCCAGTCTCTGCGTCTTGGCCAAGGATCGGGATGATGAATATAAACGTTATTTAATTCTTCTTTTGCAAAAAGCTGAGTGAGAAGATTTGCATCGTAACGAGTGATACATACATTTTCGCATCCGCCCCGGAGAGCCCGCCTGATCGACTGCACAAGTGGTTTAAATTTAAGTTCGACCCCAACTAACAGTCGATCTGGATTCATCTTTGCGAGATGAGCGAAGTGGTATCCATTTCCTGTACCGATTTCAAGATCGAGCGGCATACTTGTAGTGGAGCTCAGCTTAGCAAATGCTTTTTCTCTCCAATAACCTTTTAAAGGTGGCGCATCTTCCTCGTCAAATGCAATGCCATTAAATTCTTGATAGAGTTTTTCAACATAAATATTTGGATGCCCTTTTGAGGCATTTTCAAAATCTTTTGTTTTCGTTCGAGTTTTTTGCATATTCATTCTGGATGATCGCCTGCAAGACGAAACACCTCAGGCTCCTCAGGACTTACTAAATCTTCTAAAGTGAGTTCAAGCTTTTTTTCAAACGGACTACGTCGAATGGGACATTCAGCAACATCACAAACATCACAATAAGCCCGTCGACATGGGTCCATATGAAGATGTAGTTCACCGTCATAAGGATATTTTTCGATCATGCGTTGTTCAAATTTCTCGGTTCTTTGATGGGCTTCTAAAACATTCCAAAATTCAGGAACCACGGCATGAGCGTCAATGTGATGATAACTTCCAGCCCGCATAATGCGGCAATGATGAACTTGAATAATGCCTGGATGCACATCATTCGAGATAATTTCTTTAAGGCTCAACAAGATTTCACGATCTTCAGCATCTAACAAGCCGCTTACAGACTGCCTTACAAGATCAACTCCGGTCTTCGCAAGAAATGCCGCAATAATAAGAGCGCAGACAGGATCAATCCAATTTGCCTTGAAAATTAAAATGAGTACAATGCTGACAACGACTCCAGCCGTTGTCCAAAAATCCGAAAGCACATGCAGACCACTCGCACGCAAAGTGATCGACTTCGAATTCTTTGCGACTTTGAGTAAATAAAGACCCAAAGCTAAATTAGCCAAAGTCGCAACAACCATAAGGCTAAGTCCCTGAGTAAGTTCATGGATTTCAGGTCCGCGTACCAAAGTTCGAATCGCCTCGACACCGACGACGACTGCCGCAACGGCGATCATTCCTCCTTCAAAGGCGCTTGAAAAATATTCGATTTTGCCGTGACCATATGGATGGTCTTGATCGGCAGGCTTTGATGAAATATGGACCACCCAAATGCTGATAACCGCTGCACCAACATTGATAATGCTCTCAACTGCATCTGAAAAAATAGCCTGAGAATGCGTCTGAAAATAAGCCCAGGCCTTAACAGCTAAAACAAATATGCTGACCAGCAAATAGTAGTAACTGGCTGATTTTTGAAAGCCGAGGCTTGCCGAATTGGACATGGCGGCACTTTAGCCGTCTTGAAGATCGCTGTCACCCTGCTTTGATTGGTCGAAAACTTTTACACAATTTTTGCCAGCTCGCTTAGCCGCATATAAGGCGTGATCGGCACGTCTAACGAGATCTTGGCCAGACTGATTGTCTGCAAAGGTCAGATCGCCCATGGCAACGCCAATACTTGCGGTGACCTTGTAAGAATGCTCCCCTAAAGTAAATGTATTGTTTTGGATGGACTTTCTGAGTCTTTCTGTAAAAACAAGGGCCCCCTCCTCCCCGGTTTCTGTCAGAACGATCAGAAATTCGTCTCCCCCATAGCGAGCTGCAAAGTCGACTTGCCTAATATTTTCACGAATAATTCGTCCCATATTTGATAAAACATGGCTCCCGAAAAGATGGTCGAATTTATCATTTACGCTTTTGAAATTGTCCAGATCCATCATGACGAGCGCCATTGTTCGACCGTACCTGCGCACTCGAATGAGTTCGGTATCGATGCGCGAATAGATCGAGCGCATATTGTATAAGCCGGTCAAATCATCTACGTCGACGAGCTCAAGAAGCTTTTTATTTGCGACCGCTAGTTTATCTGTCAGATCTTTAATTCGAAGTTGTGCACGAACGCGAGCAAGCATTTCCATCGGCTCAAAGGGTTTACAAATATAATCATCTGCACCCGCATCTAATCCTGAAATAACATCTGAAGTATTACTTCGCGCACTAATGAAAATGACCGACACATAATTCTCACGACTGCTCACGTTTTTAAGGACACCAAAACCATCGATCCCACCCATATTAATATCGAGTAATATGAGGTCTGGGCATTTTGCCGCAATTTTCACTAATGCTTCTTCACCACTGCTTGCATAGTCGACTTGATAGCCTTCAAAACGAAGAGTCGCTGTGAGTATCTTGATATTATCTAGATCATCATCGACGACTAATATATGGCGAGCGTATGACGGGATCTCTACTTGCATCCCTTCAGTCTAAAAAATTCAGGACCCCTTTGTGGAGGCCAGATTATAAAATACCTCCCCAAATCGTTCCTCATCTGAATTCAGGACCTTGAACCTGCGTCATATTGATTGCTTTCGTCCACTTACCATATAAAATTCCAGTACACCGGAGTATAAATGCCCCTGCACACCAAGGCCCACAATAATTCTCTTCGAGCCGTCATCGCCGCCATTTGTGCAAACTTTCTGGTGACGATCGCAAAGTTTATTGGTTGGTATCTCAGCTTTTCGCCTTCGATGCTTGCTGAAGCCATTCATTCACTCGCAGATACGCTGAATCAATGTCTGCTCTTTGTCGGAATACAACACGGCTCTGGAAAACCCACACGCAGATATCCGTGGGGAAAAGGGCAAGCTCGATATATTTGGAATTTAGTTTCTGCTATGGGAATCTTTTTTGTCGGATTTGGCTTCACGACTTACCACGGAATTCAGTCCATCATCTATCCCCAAATTACAAAATCAAACGGTTCATTCGAAATTCCGATCATCATCTTATGCTTTTCTTTGCTTGCTGAGGGCTATTCTCTCATCGTTGCAATTCACTCAATCAACGAAACCAAGGGTGAGCAAAGTTTTTGGCAATTTATCTTTCACGGAGATGACCCCACTTCAGTTGCAATTATGTTTGAGGATTCGATAGCAGTATTGGGAGTCATCCTTGCTTTCATCGGAATTTGGTTTTCTCAAAAAAATCATACGCACGTACCTGATGCAATCGCGGCCACCATTATCGGCTGTCTCCTTGGCGTGATGGCAATTGTTCTCGCCGTTGCAAATGGACGAATCCTTATGGGGGTTTCCGCGAGCATAGACTGGGAAACAAGTATTCGTGAGTTCGTAGAAAGTTATCCATCTGTCGAGCATGTGGCGAGTCTTAAAACCGCCGTCTTAGCTCCTGGTCGCGTGAGACTTTCAATCGAAGTAGAATTCCATGGAGGAATTTTAATCAATCGTCAGCAAATTGAAAAAGACGCAGAACAAATTCGTAAGGGCGATGATCCAACTTATATTTTGGTTGAAACCGCTGAGCGCATGGTTCGAACAGTAGGAAGAGAAATTAACAAACTCGAAGCCGATATCCACAAAGAGTTTCCAGAGATTGTGATGATCGATCTCGAAGTAAACTAATTTGAAATGAGATCTGAAAATTCTCTTAGCTTACCTTGATCTTCCTCGGACATCAGGTGACTCAAATCTGGCGCCTGTGAGAAGCGCAAGAATACTTGCTGAATATAGGATTGCATCCCAGGATTCGAAATAGACATTGTCGACAACATCGCATTCTGATTTACTTTTGGCGTCTGACCAAGAGGAGCCACTAGTAAACTTCCCGCGGCTGCGCTCGTCGAACTCGCACTCGATAGAGCATTCAAAACTTTTATCATTTGAATGCGATCATCTTCATATGCCCAATACCTTTTTCCTAGTTTCCATAGAAAAAGCTCTGCAAGGCTCAAAATATTTTCAGATGGTGCGACACCCATTTTCATAATGTAAGTATAAATCGACTCGTTCAAGGTATTATCATTGATCCCACTTGCAGCAGCTAAAGACGAGTATATAAGTGGATAAAAATTCATCGATTCGCTTAAATTAATGGTGTCTGAGTTATCCAAATCATAGAGAACATACATGCCTTCAATATATTGAAAGACATTTGCTGTTTTATCAAGATCGGCAGATTCCATAGGTTGATCCGAGTTTCCGTGAACACGAGCCAGAGTTTCAAGACTTACCGTAAAATCTTGCCACTGAGAATCTGTCCAGCTATTTGCAGCTTTAACCCAATGTGGAAGCTCTTTAAAGTAATATGAAAACTTCTGGCGAAAGTTGGCGCGATAGCAATTCACATCCACCATTGGAAGATTGTACACATCGAGCTGCAAGTTTTGGCAATTTGCTCTCAGGTCCGTATAGGTGCGGTTAGACATTTGAGCGGCTGACATCGAGTACGAAATAACATCCATTCCCTGTTGAAAGCTCAAACGCGTCGTTGTGTCGGCAGAAAATAGAAAGAGGTGCGAATACAAAAACAAACTACTCCAAATATCGGTGACTCTTGGATCCAAAAATCTTAAATCAATTCCGAGCTGATTAATATCGAGATAGAATTGGTGAAACTCGTCTTTAGTTAAACCTGTATAATGAAAGCTCGGATCTTCTGCGTAACCACGAACAAGTGAAGAAACAAAAATGCGTCTCCAATTAATTCCAGTAAATGCCGGCTGATCGAGGGGCAAACCCGATATATTTTTCTCGAAAATCATTGTTCCATTTGAATTAAATTGCTGCGGGTGTTTGCGGCTTAAGAAATTTGAGATCTCTTGATATGGACCCATGTGAGTGGGCTTCAAGTTTGCCCACGAAGCCTGAAATTGAGTTAGCGATGGACTACTTTGAGGCGTGGGTAAACCCGCGATGACTGCATCATAAAGTTGTTGCATCTCAGCCCAGCCATCAAAATCATCTTTCATCATAGCGAAAATACGAGCATCAATTCCGCTTGGAATCTTCCGAACATTATTAGTAGCGGGACTATAGACTTTGAAAAATATAGGTGAAGCCAGGTTCAGAAGCGTATTTTTAACAAGCTTAGGGTTATTAATCAGACCGAGATCAAAAACAGTCGTGAGTAAATTATTAAAAACATCGAAATCAATTTGAC
>JAYUEB010000343.1:0-5195 GCA_043739525.1 Bdellovibrionales bacterium | reverse complement strand
TGCCTTTTCCCCATCTTGTTGTGTAACTAATTACAATCTGGGTTTAATTTTAAAAAAGGCCAGCTATCTTTTTAACTCTCATGAAATATCCGGGTTAATGCCATGATGGTTTCTTTGGTTACTTTCTTTGCGAACTTACCATCCAGCTTCCTGAACTTGTTGAACCTGGATTTTCTATCTGTGATTACCAGCACTGCTGACTTGTGGTTCTTTCCAACCATCAAATCTCGCTCCCAGTGGCCTAGTTTTTTTCGTTTATTTGCCTTCTTCGGACGCTTCGATATGGGCCTAGCATTCTGGATCTTCCCACGACGATCTTCAGAGGGAAAACGCTTCTTTCGGGTCCGCCTAGACCTGCGCAAATGGCGCCAAAGTTCACCATCATTTTCGCGATCCTCATAAATGAACTTGTAGATCGTCTCCGCGCTGACAGATTCTTCTCCGTCAACTCGCAGCCGATTTGAGATTTGTTCGGGTGACCACTTCAGCTCAAGCCGCTCAATGATCTGCGCCATGACCACGGGATTCATTCTATACGGCCCATGCTTGGATTCCTCCCTGGCCACCGCAAGTCTGTGAGCCTGCTTGGGGCGGTACCCCTTGAGGCCCTTATTTCGTGAAATTTCTCTCCCCACAGTGGATTTGTGGAACCCAAGCTTGCGAGAAATCATGGTATTTGATAGTCCAGCATCGAGACCGTCTTTTATTCGAAGACGATCCTCACTGGTCACCCGACAGTAAGTCATTTGCAACTCCATTTTTTGGTAAAAACTGAGTCGCAAATGACCTGTCAGGTGGCTACCTTCAACTCAGCTTGTTAAACACTGAGTTGCACTGGCGAAAATTTTTCGGGAAGCGTTAATCCGCTGAATTTAAGGTGAATTTCAGCCTCTGTTAAACTTACCTACATTTTTTGATCTTAGTCGTACCGATTCAATACAAAATCTGGAATTCATTACCAACTCATTCTAGTTGAAGTTGATTGTATAAAAATAAAACAATTGATCATTGCATAAGCGATGCAACTCTAAATATAAGGCGAGCGCATCAGGGGGATAATGTGATTTCAATTTCAGTTGTATTAAAAAATCCATTAAATGTCGTGATGTCCGGCGTTGCTGTTTTCTTATTTGGATGTGGTCAAAGTTCATTTAAAACTCTAGAAAATGTTTCAGCAGCGAGCGCAACACAAGTTAACCCTAGCGTACCTATATTGTTCTCTCCAAATTTAAAACAAAGTATACAAAGTGTTTCTGCTTCTTCGTTTGGAACCACCTGTGTATTAAATGGCATTGGTCAAATAGCTTGTTTTGGCTACGGCGGATATGACACTCTTGGAATTGAAGTCTATTCTCAAGCAACTCCCATTTTGCTCGATTCAAGCTCTAAATATAGAAAGATTTCAGTCGGTGTAACAAATACCTGTGGGATCACAACTTTGGGAGTCTTAAAGTGTTTTGGCATGGGTGGGGCTCTCGGCAATGGAAGTTATATAAATGCTCTAGCGCCAGTTGTAGTTGATCCCGGTGTCACCTACAAGGACATATCCGTAGGGCAGAGTTATGCCTGTGGAATAACTTCAGCTGGTGTTTTAAAGTGTTGGGGACTCAATACAAATGGTCAGCTTGGAATAGGTATTGTTACTGGCGATTTTATACTTTATCCAGAGATCATTGATCCGGGAGTTTCATATTCACAGATATCTTTAGGAAATAGTTCAACATGTGCAATTACTTCATTAGGTGCTCTTAAATGCTGGGGTTATCTAGTCAATGCTGAAACTCGCACGACTTACAATTCTGAAGTATTCTCAGTTGTTTATTATGCTAAACAACCTGTACCTACTCTTGTTGATCCGGGCGTCACTTATAAATATATTAATGCTGGTACTGATGGCACTAATTGCGGAGTTACAATTGCTGGGGTTCTTAAGTGCTGGGGTTCAAATATCTCTGGTCAGATTGGTGATGGCACTCGCATAGCCCAGTTGAGCCCAAAAATAGTTGATCCAGGAATTAATTATGCGAAGGTAATTTCAGCCGGATGGTCCGCCACCTGTGGCATCACTTCAAATGGCATACTTAAATGTTGGGGAGCATGCAACACTTTCGGCCCACCAGGTGAAATTCCTACTCCAGATATTAAAACGCCAACGATTGTGGATGCTGGCACCAGTTATATCGACATTGCGATAGGCGCAGGAGAAGGCGCTAATTTAGTGGTTACCCGAAATGGAATGAATTATATCTGCGGCGTAACGAAGACAAGAATTCTTAGGTGCATGGGCAACAATAACCTGGGGCAATTGGGAGACGGAGGGCTTGGCGATAAGTATTCCTTGGAGAGTTTAAATCCCTTTGAACTTTTATAAACTGGCCCCTTAAAATTTCAAATCAACATTTAACGGGGCTATTTTATGTGGCTATTCAATTTTGAAATCGCCATAAATAGGATCAGCATATTGGCCAAAATGTTTAAAATCCGGATTCCATATTTTTTGACCATTTATCAATCGATAGATAAAGGGGCTTAAATGTAGTCTTTCAAGATGCCAACGTCCATCTCGGCCGCTTGGAATTTCGATTCCTTTCCCATACAGCATCAAGCCGCCCTCTGCTTTTACCTCTATTTGAGGTTCAATATGACGCCATTCATGGGAGACATTTATCAATTTATGACCGAGCTCATGAGCCAGATTTCTGCCTGGTAGACGTTGCAGAGTGATCACGCCTCGCAGATTTCTAGGAATACGATTCTCAAATGCATAGGGTGGAAAAGACTGAGCACCCGTTGTAATTGTCCGGAGTTTTGGCTTTTCGTAGGCTGATGAAAAATAGTAAGAAGATTTGACTTGATTCATTAAAATTATATGAATACTTCTATCGTTATCGCCACCTTGGCCAATGATAGATGTAAAAAGTTGGATAGCATGATCAGACATTCTGTGTTTCTCAGATTCAAAGTTTTTGTAAAAATTCGAAGACTGTTGTGAAGGTGCCTGCTCTGGAAAACTACCTAGGATGTTCCTTGATATTGGAGCAATCTGAATTCTGCTGACTATTGAAAAATTGAGCTGAACCCCCGCTATGTTAAAAATATGCTGGGCATTCTTTAATTCTTTCTCTAGGTCAGAAATTGGTATTGGACTCGACGAAGGAATATAAATTTTAATATCAACTTGGTCGAGAGTAGCAGCAATGCCAGAAGGTCCAAGTACAAATAACAAGACTAGAATTTTCAAAAAATTTGAAAGCATAGTTAAATTCATTGCAAAGAAGACGCCAGGAGAGCTTTAAATGTTGCCATTAAAAGGATCTGTGTACAGAATATGATCAAATCGTCCTTAGCAAATGGCTGTTTTCCATTATAATCAGCCTATCTATAGGTGATTTCTGCACCTGAATCTTGGCTAATAGGAATATTATAATTGTATGGTCACGAAATACATAGAAGACGCCAATATTAATCTCTTTGAACAGATGGCTGAGATTATTGATGATGTATTGTGGATATCAGATTTAGAAAAAAGTAAGATTGTGTATATCAGTCCGGCATACGAGAGAATTTGGGGGGCCAGTTGCCAGAGTTTGTATAGTGACCCAATGTCCTTTATAAATGCGATTCACATTGAAGATCGTGATCGGATCATCGCGGCCCTCGCCAATCAAAAAAATAGCAGCTACAGTGAGATCTATCGTATTATTCGCCCCGATGGTGAAATGCGCTGGATACGAGACAGATCTTATCCGCCAATACGTATAAAAGACGGGACACTTTGTGTGATGGGCTTGGCTCAAGATATTACCAAGCAACATAATTCAGAACTTGAAATTGTTGTGAGTGAGACTAGGTTTCGTTCAATTATTCAGGCTTCGCCTGTTCCTTTAGCATTGAATAATGATGCTTTAGAAATTACGTTTTTGAACCCAGCATTCGTTCGCAGCTTTGGCTACTCTTGTGAGGATATTCCGACGCTGAAAGATTGGTGGCCAAAGGCATATCCAGATGTTGAGTACCGACAGTGGGTAGCTGACACATGGGAGATTCATCTTCAGGAAGCTAAGCAAACTGGGAGCGAATTCAAAGCCTTTGAAGTGAATATTGTTTGTAAAGATGGTACAATAAAAGCTGCTTTGGTGAGTGCCGCCCCACTCTCAAGTGAATATAGAGGCGATCACTTAGTTATTTTATACGATATTACGAAGCTCAGAGAAGCAGAGAAAGAAAAAGAGGAGTTGAGAAGTCAGGTGATTCAGTCCTCAAAATTGGCTTCTTTGGGTGAGTTGGCAGCCAGTATTGCACATGAAATTAATAATCCAATTTCTATTGCCGAGGGAGCTGCAAATCAACTCAATATGTTTAAAGATAATCCGATAAAATTTGCCTCAAAAGTTGAATCCATTCAAAGGGCATGTATACGAATTTCGAAAATAGTTGGTGGCCTTAAAAGATTTTCTCGTAGCTCTGAAGTCTTGGATCTAAAAAAGCAATCTTTGTCAGATATAGTTAGAGAAGTATTGGTGCTCAGTTCGATTCGATCTAATCGTGATAATACGGAGGTCAGCTGTGAGTTTCAATGTGAAGCTTTCATTTTTGTTGATGAGGTGAGCATTGAGCAGGTCATACTTAATCTAATCAATAATGCAATCGATGCTGTGCGTGAGCGTGAAGAGAGATGGATAAAGCTTTTTATTTCTCAGGATGAACAGTTTGTCATTTTTCGGATTACTGATTCAGGTAAAGGCATTCCAGAGTCAATTCATTTGAAAATATTTGAGCCTTTTTTTACTACCAAACCAGTGGGCGAGGGTACAGGGCTTGGGCTTTCAGTTTGCAGAGGAATTATTGCTGACCATAAAGCGACGCTTGAACTGATCTCTAACTCGCCCCACACTTGTTTTGAAATTAAATTTCCGAAAGCGGAGTAGGTTAATTGGCAACATTAGTATCTAGAAATATTGTCCTGAGAACATAATGCTCTTCGTGTTCTTGTGAATAATATAGAAACGGAACGGACGATCAGCAAGAAAGACAATTGGTTTTTCCCGGGGAGGCATGCCACTTGTTCGCATCTCAGATATTGTGACGGCGGCTGCTTCGGTACCTTCTTCGTTCACTTCAATAAGGGCTCGATGAATAATATCTGAAACATAGAGTGTGTCATTTGTTGGGGGCATAATTTTTGTGAGTTCACT
>JAYUEB010000342.1:0-1683 GCA_043739525.1 Bdellovibrionales bacterium | reverse complement strand
TTAGATTTTCGAGAGTTTTATTCTCATTCCATTTCTTTTCTGTCTCCATGATAAACGGAGTTTTAAGCTTTTCATATTCGTCGTTGACGGCACTAAATGTATTTTCTGAAATAGGTGATCCTAGACAAATCAAGCCTACATATTTTAAGTTTTTTCTCGTTACTAAACAGGCGGCCTGATAGCCACCAAATGAATGCCCTCCAATAATAATAGGTCGCTCAAGTACCTTAAGTTCAAGTTCAAAACTCGAAAGTAGAAACTCAAAATTTTGTTTATCGGGATCTCTTTGCTCGCCGGTACCAGGAGGATCTACCAAGACTAAGTCAAAGCTTCGATTCAGAATTTCCAGTCCAGAAAGAGTTTTTGAACTCAAACCAGGTCCACCCGGAATAAAAACAACAATAGGCCGATCCTTTGCTTCATTTGATTTAGATTTTAAAAAAGTTAAGTTTGTCTTCATGCCATTCCTATTTTTGTGCTCTGATTCTTTGTCGAAGTATTGGGTCTGCCATTATACTGTCTATACCAAATTGTTTGATCCATCGAAAAAATGTAGTGCGATGAATTCCCAATAAATCGGCGGCTCTGTTCCGATTATTGTTTTCTTTTTCAAGTGCATCGATAATAGCCGAAGCGCGAAGCGAGTCCTTGCGGTTTAATTTCAAGTTGTTATTCATTCCTGTCTTCGATTTCTTGTCGCCCAAAGCCTCTAGGACGGCAACTCGGTCGATGGTACGGTTTGAGGTAAGTGTAATAATTCGCTCTATGACGTTTCGGAGCTCTCTTACATTTCCATACCAATCATGATCGATCAGGGCATCAAAAGCACTTGAGTCGATTTGAAATGACTTGCCCTTTCGCATCTCTTCAATAAAGCAAGTCGAATAGAGAATTATATCTTCTGGTCGGTCTCTCAGCGGCGGAATTTCTAAAACAAAAGTATTCAGACGTTGAAAAAGATCAAGCCTAAATTGATCATTCTCCACCATGACTTGAAGGTCTTTGTTAGTTGCTCCAATAAATTGAACATCGATTTTTTTATTTTGAGTTGAGCCCACGGGCCTGATTTCTTTTTGTTCAAGAGCTCTAAGAAGTTTTACTTGGATTTCGAGTGAGCAATCACCAAGTTCATCTAAAAAGAAAATCCCTCTATTTGCTTGCTCAATGAGGCCAATCTTATTTTTATTTGCTCCAGTGAAAGAACCAGATAGGTGTCCAAAGAGTTCTGATTCGGCCATTTCTTTCGAGATACTTGACATATTGGCAGCGACGACATGTTTTCCTAATTTTGCTGCGATATAGTTTGTTAAAACTTCCTTGCCTGTCCCAGTTTCGCCAGTGACAAGAATTGAGCAGTCACTTGAGTTTGCTGTAATTTTATCTACTTTTAAGAGCAGAGATTTCATTAAGTGCGAATTGGTCATAAACTTTGTTTGGCTAGATGATTCTAAATCCTGCCTTCGGCGTTCAAGCCCTTGTCTTATTGCAATTCGAAGGCTCTCTCGGTAATCACCATCTTTGGGAATAAATGCGACTAAATCTCTTCGCGTAGCAGAAACAACCCGTCGGGTTAGCTTGTCGGAACTCAGCACCACGATTGGTATATTAGGATCTTTCTTATTTAAATAATCGATAAGTGCTAGGCCATCTTCTTCTTGCCCTTCAAAATTGAGGTCGACCACA
>JAYUEB010000341.1:0-1684 GCA_043739525.1 Bdellovibrionales bacterium | reverse complement strand
ATTCGGCGCGATTTACGCTTGGATCATCCGGAGAGAGATAAAGAGTCACGACCTGGCCAACTTGATGAGAGCCGTACCTTTCGGATGCGTGACCATGGTAAGTTGTACCATTAAATTCATAAATGTAGCTGACCTTACGAACGCTTGATTTACCTGATCTCACCCATTGAATATCTTCGATTTTTGCTAGAGTTTTAATGCCTTCAGCTTTGACTTTGTAGTTTAAGCTTTCTTCTTTTGCTAAATGATAAAAAGCAAAAGAAGGAACCAGTGACATGATCGGAAAAATGAGCAAATAAAGCATTTTCTTTCGAAATCTGAGGTTTCTTGGCTGAGGCATTTGATTGAATTCGGTTTGTTCCATGACTCAAGCATCGGTATATTTTAAATTTAATTTGAGTAGTAGAGCCGAGACCGACTTAGGCAAATGTCTGGCATAATAAGTCTAGCCACTTGGTGAAACTCTCTCAGTACGTATGTCGCAGGGACCTCAAGGAAATTGGACCTTTAGAACTAGCTGAGTTCAGGGCTGTCTTCTGCCCCGTTAGGTGGGAAGGACAAGATTTGTAATCGATAGAAATTTCTTCACTGCCTCAAGCCACCCGAGCAAATCATGAAACATTGTGATACTTTGGCCCACAAATAAAGAGGTGAAAAGTGGGTCTTAGATTTAAAATCTCATTCGTTGTCTTTTCGACATGTTTTTGTTTGGCTTTAGCAGCTTGCTCAAGCGGAGACGGCAGGTCGGCAACGCCCGCTATTGAAAACTCAACTCCAGTTCAAAAATCGGCAGTCGTATTTGATGGCAAGATGGAAACTTTAGAAGTGAGCTTCGTTCATCCAAACGGGGATTCGTTTGCCCATGATCCACTTTACTATCTCAGCTATAGTGTTGAACTGCATAGCAATAATTTAGGTAAAGGAACTTTCAAGATCTATGATTGTCAGCAAGACTCTTCATGCATGCGTAGAGAACTTCTCTTTAATTCGGAATGCAATTTAGATTGGCTCACTTGCAAAGTAACAGATGGAGCGGGCCGTGATGTGAAGGCCCAAGGCGAATACCGAGTCGATGCGACCGAACTCGGAACCTTGACCGTGATTCATGAGTGTGGCGATAAACATTTTAATCGATGTGCTTATATGAGTTTGGTCGATCCCAGACTTTTACCAACAGGTTTTTTCGATCAGTATTACGCTGTCGAGTTTATTCCGGCATCTGGTAGCAAGACAGAATTGAAAACTTATCATTTACAGCATTAGACTTAGATAGTTCACCGCCTATTTCAAGAAATGTCACAAATTGTTATCGATCACAGCTTAGACGGTCGAGCCATTCCATAATTAAATCTCCATTATTGTTTTGTATGAATCCGAATCGGAAGCCGACTTGTAAAAAAGATCACGATTAACTGAAGCACAATCAAAGTGAAAAACGGAATGAGAAATAAATGCGTTGAAGGCTCCGCAGATTTTTCTCCAGAAGTGGAGACGACGATCGCTAGCGCAGTTGTCAAAATGGGTCCGCCAAGTCTTTGGACAATGTTGACTGCCGTCGTAGCAAAGCTTAAGTTTTCTTTCGTCACTGAAGCGTAAGCCGCCGCTATAGCCGGAATACCCGTTGCTCCTTGGCCCAATCCTCGCAAAAAAAGCGCAACAATTGTAATTGGCATTGAGAAGCCAT
>JAYUEB010000340.1:0-5203 GCA_043739525.1 Bdellovibrionales bacterium | reverse complement strand
CCGCCTGCGAGATGCCACTTCATGCTATTACAATCTGGCGACTTTTCCCCCTCGCAGTAGTTACCGTTGGCATTTGGCGAAAAAAGCCAACATCCTCTAGCATTGATGTAATTGTAGTCCCCGATAGTTTGGCAAGCGTTGCATCCGTTCGCATCTGTCTGACCGTTTGGATACGAATAAGTCGCCACCGACCCACCATTGAGTGGCGGAGTGGTCCAGACGTAAGTTTTAAACTGAGCAAGCGGAGGCCCAGCACACGCACCCCAGCTTCCAACACAATCGACAGGACATGTTTGTGTGAGAGGAGCAGGACAAGCTACTCCTCCGCTTTGCGGGACCTTAACGTCAGTAGGGTTACACGTGATGGCTTGCTCATCCATTTCCCGCCTTCGAAAGCTGCAAGAAAGTAGATCTCGATCCGCGCCATTACCTGCTCGCAACGTTGAAAAATGCGTCCGCAGGTAGGCCAACCGAAACGCCCTACCAGATGGCACTGCGCCTTCGTCAATAACCGTCTTTAAATTTTGGTTACAGACCAACGATCAATCGAGTTCGGCTCGCCGGGCGCCCCGAGGTTTCGTGAAAAAGAGATTCGAATTTCTCGTCAAAGAATACCCAGTCGATATTTCGAGATAAAACGCAGAGCGGATGCTAGTCAGAACAGATTTTCTTTAGCGGACTTGAGAAAAAATCGGCCTGTGGGTCAGCTTTTGACTTATTTTTCATCGTCAAAATTAAATCAAAAATCGACCAGCTTTCAAAGCTTCGTCGCACTATCCCGGTCGATTCAATGGCACCCAAATCAGAAAATCCGCCGTGATTTCACACGAGTCGGATTTTTTCCGGGCGGACTAATTGATATGGCCGATAGGCCGACGATTCCCATCACGATGAGGACCATCACCAGGCTCATACCGTTTTGATTTAAAGCATGCGGGTGCGCATAAAATGCCTCCGTTCGCATCAAAGCCCGTAGCAACATCTGAAGCCGCACAGGTACCGGGACTTGGCTTTCCGCAATTGACGGCACCCGTGTTGTCGAATCCCAGGGGACACGTTGCTCCGGCGCCCGAAGCGTTCGATGGATCACATGCCGTCGGCTATGGCAATTGCAGATTTCAAATACTTTTCGTCCTTACATGAAGTATCTGTATAATTCTGAAAATCCCCTTTGAGATTTTCAATTTCAGTATCAGAGAATTGAACAGTGCCCTGGCGTTTTAAGTTTTCACTTAAAATATCGCTGTTGATTAAATCGGCGGAAGTCTTACATATCTATCTTCTGCAGAAAAATGGCTATTCTACCAATACCCAAAGAGCCGTTTCTGTACCCGACCAAACTTCACAACTTCCGGAGCCCCCAATGGACACTTGTTTTTCGAGCGCATACGCGGTCAAAACCTGAGCCATCATAACCTTGCCATTCGCAGTTGTGCCGTCCATAACAAAACGTTTTTGATCAGAGCATGGTGAGGAGTCTGACGGTGCCACTGAAGGATAAATAAAAAACTTACCATCCTGTACAATATGACTTTTTATCAAAGCGTGTGATACATTACCATTTGCGAAACATTCAGAAAAACTCAGAAACATTATTAGCGGCAATAGACGCATTATTCCTCCTTTTGGTATTATTATATGATGGTCTTTTAGTCGATCGCGATGTTGTTCTCGGGGTTAAGTCTAAGCATATATTGACCGTGACGGCCATACTGAAGAACAAACGCCTCTTTATCGCTTTGAAGGGCGCCCTTGATCATTTCTCCGGAGCGAACCATGTAGAAGAACCCGACTTCACGAGAAGTTGAATCCGGCGCGATGACCTTACCAGAATAAATCTCTGTTCCGTCATCGTTGGTGGACCTATTTTCCGGTTTGATTTTGAAGCTTCCTCCGCCCAGAACGGGAAAGCTGAAAATTTGTTGGTGTTCAAAATTTTGCGCTAAAATATTTGTATCCAACTTGATAACTTGACCATCTAAATAGGACGCCATTCCCACAGACTTCAAAATGGCTTCGGGCGGTACCGCCGGTTTCGCAAACTGTAGCAGCGTATTGGCCCCAACATATTTTTTAATTTTGAATTCAGGTTCTTGGAGGTGAGTTGGCAAAGCTTGAGTAGCTGGCGCTTGCACGTGCGGGGCGTTGGCCTTGAGTGAGGCTTCTGTCAAAAACGCAGGTTCGCTACGTTTTGAACTTAAGTTTATCGAATGTAAAGCCCGGTTAAAGAATAACTTTCGAACGGCTCCGCCGGTGATTAGTAAGACTAGGACCAAGAAAATCTCTCTCCAATATTTTAACATTACCTCTCCTTTGCCTTATTTATTCTCCGGTTGAAGTAGAATTTCGTTTATAATATTGATTGCTCTGACTTTTGGATCTGGAACATACTCTAAATTTCTACCGGCGATCAGATTCACAGCCCTGATGATCTGGCCTCGGTTGTTACGTCGGCCGTTCACAGAAAGTGAGACCTTGCCAGGTGTTTTAAAGGCTTGCGTCGAGAAGTACGGAAATATCGAATTTGTGTGCCACATGATGGTCGGCGTACGGATTGGGTTGTCTGTGAGTGAAGCCGTGACGTCCCGGCCCCAAAGAAGGGCTAATTCGTAGTAAGGATCATTGGGCTTGATAAATGAGGCCCATTCAATCTCATGAAGGGCGCCAAAAATATGGCCGATCTCATGAGCGAGGACGTTAGGACAGTTGAAGGCTACGGCGGCTTTGCCAAGCTCTTGTAAGTAATTGTATGAATTCAGATCAGCTTTGCCAACAAACTCATTCTTTCCGGTTGTGAAACTGAGCGCCCGTGTCTCGACGTCATAAAGGCCGGGCACCTTTCCACAGTAATCACTATATGACGGAGTAACCGCGACGGTAATTGAATTTTCTCCGCCAGCTGGGCCCAGATTCGATTCCTTGATCCAGTCCAAAATATTTTGGAGAGATTCTGTCTGATAACTGACATAGGGAGTGTTGACCGTGCTTTGCCATTCGTATGTCGGGGGAATAGCCGGTGAGCCCGGTGTACCGGGCGTGTTGAAAACCATGCACCAACAGGAGTTCCATCCGCCTGAATTTGCCGGAGGCGGGGGACGGATGTTTGCTTGAACCGGACCCTGGAAAGGACAATTTGAAATGCTGTATCTGGTTAAACCAGGAATGGGCTGACAATAACAGGGAACCGGCATTTGGCAATTGGGACCACCCCCGGCACAATATCTAGGGTCGTATTCGCACAAGCTGCGGCCCGTGCTCTGATTTATGTCACTATAACCACCATTAGCAGTGCAGGTATTGGGATAAAAACTGCACGCCGCCGTTGCGCCATTGTTGCGGCCGTATTTGATGGCTGTACTTTCGTAATTGCAATTTGGGGGGACCTGCAAAAGTGGATTGCAACCGCCGCGGTTTGGTAGGACGGACAGAGTATCAGGTCCTGGCGGAATGGCCGGTTTGCCTGGTGACGTCTGAACCCGGTTAATTTCTGCATCGGTTACTAGATATCCAGGCATGTGATTAATGTTGGCATTTGCAACTCGAATTTCGCGATTGATTTGGTTATTGCCAAGAAGCTTGTTCACTGGGGAAGGTTGAACTGAAAATGAGTATGTGAATTTCACGGGAATACGACTGTTGTTGAAGGTTTCCTGGGTGGCTGCAGTTTCTGTCTTGGCAAAATTTAGACAAGTCTGATAATTAGTTTCTTCAACGGGCTGATTACTATTTCGGGGAACCATAGTGTAGAGCCACGGCGAACATACAAATTTTAAATTTACCAAAAGGGAAGGTTTACCATTAAAGCCAGGGACAATCAAATCTGCCGACGCCGGAGCACGATCGTTAGGTTTTTTCAAGGCAGCCAAATGCTCGTTTGAAGAGTTTGATGATGAGAAATTTGAAAATGCGCCCAGCGCGAAAAAGCCGAGCACGAATGATACTGGTACTAGCACACTGAATTGAGCAATTTTCATTCGGCCATCCAATCTATATTAAACGACATTAAAGTTTGCTTTGGCGGAGCAAGACTAAATCTCATGCAAAATTGAAATTTCAATTACATTGCCCCGAAAAGCCACCAGAGGACAGGATCTTACCAAAACAATCCGATGAAGAATTATCAAAATAGATCATGACTTTCTTTTCCGTCAATTGGGCTGCCAAAGCAGCTGCATAAAATCCGTTAATATTGGACTGGGTCACGCCTTGCTGATCAATGGCGAAGGTGAGCCCACTTAGAATTCCTGTCGATCCTCCAGAGCAGCCTGGTATGGCCGGTTTAACCGAAAGATAAATCGAATTATTTGTAGCAAGGTAGTTGCTTACGCCAGCAATTGTCACGCACTCTGTCCATTGACTAGCTGCTATCGCTAAACTAGGCACTAGCCCGAAGAGCGAAAGAATTAGACTTGTTTTTCTCAAAATGATTTTCATAATTTCCCCTCAATTTTTGCAGTATTTGGCTCTACAAACGGCGAACGATGTCGAGTACAAAAATAACAGTTTTTAGCATATTTAAGAATACCCTGCTGAATGTTTGGTTTCAATTCCTTTTTTTTACGGACTGGTCTAGTTTTTATTTTGAGACTAGACCAAGGAAGCGCAAAATTTTGTTTGGCTGCTAGTTTTGCAGTGGGTCAGCTGTGGGAACGATTCTTCGATCTTATTCCTTCTTTCTCTTAGTCCTTCGGAAATATTTGTCTGCCGTTGTCATCCGGAAAATGCAATTATTGAAATGCAATTTAATTGCGGTGTCCACAGTGGGAAGATCCTTTTAAGCTCGAACATTGAGCTCGTACGTTCGAAGAGCTTGGAAAAATTCGAAACGAACAATCGCGTGCGATCACGAAAAAAATGAAGATTTGGCTCACCGAGAAGTTCATTGAGTCGCCGTTCAGAAAAGCGATCTATTACAGCTTGACTCATTGGACTGAGCTCACGAAGTTCTTGGACGACTCGCAAATTCCACTTTCGAATAACGAAGCTGAACGAACAATTCGTCAAGCAGTCATGGGTCGAAAGAACTTTTATGGATCCCGGTCGATCGATGGCGCCGACGTCGCCGCGACCAGTACACCGTGATCGAAAGCTGCAAGAAAGTAGATCTCGATCCGCGCCATTGCCTGCTCGCAACGTTGAAAAATGCGTCCGCAGGTAGGCCAACCGAAACGCCCTACCAGATGGCACTGCGCCTTCGTCAATA
>JAYUEB010000339.1:0-1690 GCA_043739525.1 Bdellovibrionales bacterium | reverse complement strand
TCAAATGTGACTTACAAAAGTCTCTCAGGAACAAATACCACTCGTGACTTTGCGGAGTTTCCATCGCAGTTAAATGAGAATTACCTTGAGACCCCCGGGGTTCTCAAGTTCTTAGTGAATGAAAAAGGCGAAAGATTACCCAAAACTTTAATCGACAAAATTGAAAAAGCGAAAACTTTCAATTCAGGTTTTTCAACAGTTGAATTTTTGGCTTCAGGAATTGTCGACATGAAACTTCATTTGGCTGCCGATCAAACAATTGATCCAAAGGCTTTTGAAACTGCTTCTCTAAAAGAACTTGGTATGCCGACTGAAATCGTTATGCGACATCGCATCCCTCAGTTTGGCCATATCTTTTCTGGAGAGGACTATGCTGCAGGCTACTACGGCTATTTGTGGGCTCAGGTTTTAGATTATGATGCTTACGAGGCATTTACTGAAACTGGCGACCCTTACAATAAAAAGGTCGCAAAGAAATATCACGACCTCATTATTTCTGTTGGGAATGCGCAAGATCCCGCTGTCAATTATCATAAATTTCGTGGGCGCGATGCTAAAGTTGACGGCTTGTTAAGAGCACGCGGCTTTCCAGTCGTAACTGAGTAAACAATTTGAGAGCCAGGTTTTTCAACTTGGCTCTTTAATGCTAGTATTCCAGATGTTCAGACCCCGCCAACCAGCCCAATGATGTTTTTGGTTACAATACCCATTTAGGAGCATGATCTTTCCACATGTTCAACGTTAATTTCGCTTTAGATGATTCACTCTTAAAACTATGGAAAGTTTTATTACTTTTTATTATCCCGTGGGGTGGCGGAATTCCCGCCGGAGTTTTACTCGCTCGCACAAGTGGAATTGCCTGGCAGATGACCGCTTTTCTCTACCTCGTATCAGACATCATTTTGGCGATTTTATTTGAGCCAATACTTCTTTTATTTTTAAAAGCCGGAAAGCACATTCCATTTTTAGCACGAATGAATGCCGCATTGAAAAAGAGTCTTGAAAAAACCAGAGAGCATTACGGCAATATCACAAGTCCATTTGCACTTGTGATGATCTCGTTTGGTGCAGATCCGATGACAGGAAGGTCCTTAGCAGTCTCTGCAGGACATGGATTTTTGAGTGGCTGGCTCATCGCCATCACTGGTGACATGATTTATTTTGCTGTCTTGATGGTCTCAACTCTTTGGCTCAATAGCATTATTGGGGATGGTACCTGGACGACACTCATTATCTTTGCGCTCATGATGGGAGTCCCAGTCCTTATTCGTCGCTTTCGAAAATCTAATGGCAAGTGACTTTCATATTTGCAATCTGACTTAAATCAAATTGAAAATGATGACAACAAGAAATCGCATTGCGAAGTTCCTGTATGTTAGACTTTCATTCTTTCATAGAGTTGTTCGAGAGTCATTTTATGAAAAGCTTTTGTCAATGCATCCTCGGCGATGGACGAGACAAACTCTAAAACTCCTGCAATTTGGCAACTCACAGGACACACTTCTAACTCAGGAGAAGAATGTTTTTTAACAACGTCACCCGAATCAAGCGCACGTAATACAGAATCAAATCTTAGCTTCGCAGGATCAACGATCAGACTCACTCCTCCCGATCGGCCCGCGTGAGATTTTAAAATTTTTGCCTTCACAAGCCTAGCCAAAAGCCTACGAATGACAACTTCGTGACTGCC
>JAYUEB010000338.1:0-1694 GCA_043739525.1 Bdellovibrionales bacterium | reverse complement strand
ATTAAGAATAATATTAGGAATCAGGAGGATGAGACCATCGATGAAAAGTGCCGCAAATCTATGCCAAAAGCCGGCATATTGGTAATCCACTTCAAATTTATCGGACGGCGACTGAGTCTCAGGCATACTTCCTCCAGAACAGTCTTATTAGCTCGGTGTTTAATTTAAGCAAGTATTTTATTTTACTTGCCTAAGTTCAGCATGTTTTTTATTTTGGTGATTCTGTTCTGTCCGCTGTTGGGGTGTCGTCAAGTTGGTAAGACAACAGATTTTGATTCTGTCATTCGCAGGTTCGAGTCCTGCCACCCCATCCATTTGTCAATCTATTCGAACCACCGAACAAAAAATTTTCAGAAGGCCCAAGAGAAAAATTCTCTTGGGCCTTTTTATTTTGTTTTTCTAATTGTTTAGCCTCTGGCCTTGGCGCACCAGAATGCGCCTGAACCATATCCAAATGACTCTGCCCGACATACAAATGCAATTTATACGACTCCGGCAATAGCTCGATCTTATGAACAAATGTCTTTATAATTTTGCGGATAAGATCTTCATCCTTTTTGGCCACAAGTCCAAAACGAATCAGTTCACAAAATTGCTTATAATTCTTTAAACTCGCGGGCACATCAGACACTTTTCCGCTCGATAAAATCTTATCTAAATCTGCCTTTGTCTCAGTTTTTAAATCCTCTAAAATCTGCATTTGCGTAAATATTCTTGTCGGCGATACTCCTTTTGGAATCTGACTGAGATGCTCGGCAAGCGCTTCAAGTTGACCGTCGATTCCGTGGATCTTATTTCTTAGTTTATCTGTCTCGGTAACGTGACTTTGATTCTTGTGAAGTTTTTGAGCTTCAGCTATCAAATCCTCGGCTATCTTAGGGTCAAGTAATAAAGATAAAACATTTTGCCAGACATGTGGCTCAATCTTTTTCGCTTGAAATCTGTGGGGCCGACAAGAAAAAACTTTACTGGTCAAACAACTCTGGTTTTTAGTAATTCGACTATGTTCATAGTAGGCGACCTTGCCACTATTCCCATTGGCAGATTTCCCGATAAGGGTGTCGTGGCAAATTCCACAAAACGTCATTCCTGATAATTGGTAAGGATACCTAGCACTGGATGAAGTTTTCAGTGAATGCCGATTCTTTTTTAGTATGTGTTGCACCTGTTTAAAAATCTCATCATCTACAATTGAACTCCAGCAAGCTTTACTTGTTTTGACCTCACCCGATCTCGATTTGTAATTTCGAAGACCAACGTATCTTTGGTTCGTCAAAAGATCATGTAGATTATCTATCGTAAAAACCCCAAGTCGAGATTGACCACCATTCTCAGAGCGCAATTTATTGAGACGGAAGCCTCTCTCGTTAAGTGACTTTCCGGTTTTTGAAAGACAGCCTTCATTGATAAACGTTTTATACGCTTCGCGAACTACTTCAGCTTCTTTCTCATCAACAAATAAATATCCTTTTTTATCCGGATTTCTTTTGAAACCAAAAGGGACGGAGCCCCCGTTAAAGAGGCCCCGTTCTGCACGCGCTTGAAAGTTAGCAACTATTCTTTCCGATGTTTGCTTTCTCTCAAACTGCGCAATATTAGCGATCGTATAGAGTACCATTTCTCCAGCGGCGGTGGTTGTGTCAAACTGCTCTCTCAAGCTTAAGAACTCGCAGCCGTTTGCCCGCATCAGTTCC
>JAYUEB010000337.1:0-5230 GCA_043739525.1 Bdellovibrionales bacterium | reverse complement strand
GAGTCCGTGAATAGCGTGACCAAACTCATGAAACATCGTCGAAGCATCATCCCAAGAAATCAAAACTGGTTCGCCAGATTTTCCGGGAATAAAATTTGAGTTATTTGAAACGATGGTCGTGATTGGTTTACCATTGATCTTATATTGTTCACGATAGTTGTTCATCCAAGCGCCTGAGTTTTTACCTGGACGAGCGTAGGGATCAAAGTACCAGACTCCAACGAATTTGCCTTGCGAGTTTGTCACTTTGTAAACGCTCATGTCCTTGTTGTACACAGGGACGTTATTCACTTGTTCAAATTTAAGACCAAACAATTCGTGAGCAGACCAAAACATCGCCTTACGAATATTTTCGAGTTGGAGATAAGGTTTTACCGTTTCAAAATCGAGATCATATTTAGCCTTACGTACTTTTTCAGAATAAAAACGATAATCCCAAGGCTGAATTTTGAATCCACCTTTTTCGGCATCGACAATACTTTGCATATCGCCAACTTCAGATTTCACTCGCTCGACCGCGGGCTTCCATACTTTGAGCATGAGGTCCATCGCAGCTTTTGGATCTTTTGCCATTGTATCTGCAAGTCTCCAATGAGCGTAGCTTTCAAAGCCAAAAAGTTTTGAGCGTTCAGCACGTAGTTTTAAAATCTCTGTGACAATCTTATTGTTGTCGTGAGCATTGCCATTATCTCCGCGTGAAATCCAAATGCGAAAAGCTTTTTCGCGGAGTGGGCGATTCGTCGAATAAGTCAAAAACGGCTCCATCGAAGAGCGCGTATTTGAAATAACCCATTTGCCCTTCATCTTACGGCGCTCGGCTTCTGTCGCTGCTCCATCAACAAAACTTTGAGGAAGGCCACCGAGATCGCCAGCTTTATCTAAGATCAAAGCGTCGCCTTCTTCGTCCGCGAGTTCATTTTGGCTGAATTGAGTTGAGAGGCTTGCAAGTCGCTGGTTAATCTCTGCAACTCGCATTTTGTCCTTCTCATTTAGTTTGGCACCATTCAAATTAAATTTGGTTTCATAAAACCAAACGAGTCTTTGTTGTTCTGGCGTGAGCTTACTTTTGGCTTGAGAATTGTAAACAGCATCAATTCGTTTGAAGAGTTTTGTGTTTTGAATAATTTCGTCTTGGAGTGCCGCAAGCTTTGGTGTCATCTCTTGTTCAACCGCTCGGAACTCAGGACTACTGACCGAGGCACTCCAAACAACAAATAGCGAGCTCACGCGCTCAAGAGTCTTTCCAGAATTTTCGAGGGCCTCGAGAGTGTTTTTAAAAGTTGGAGCTTCAGGACTGCTAGCGATAGCTTCGACTTCCTTTTTTTCTTCGCTGATTCCTTGTTCGAGAGCGGGTTTAAAGTCAGTGACTTTAATTTTATCAAATGCAGGAATGCCACCGTAGGGTCCGCTCCATTTCTCAAGCAAGGGATTCGTCATGGTCGGTCCTCCAAGTGCTGTGACAGAAAGTAGCAGGCTACAAAGTACTAAGTTTAGTTTCATGCAGGTCTCCGATTTCATTTAATTGATTGCATAAACTAGTATGAAGGGAGTCGAAAAGGCTACCAAAAGGTACCTGTTAAGTTTTGGTATAGCAGCGCGCCGATTGAAGTTTATTTTTAGATTGTTTTTCGGCGCACTGCTATACCAAAACTAAACAGGTACCTTTTGGTTAGCCCAGCGCGTTCGTGAAATGTAAACTGGAACTTAACATTTCTTCCACAAGTTTTGTTATACTTTGCTTGATGATTTGCGGATTTTTTAAAACATCGGGATTTCTTGAGAGTCGAATGACCTGCTCAAATTGACTCGGGAACTCCGTCAGTAGGGTGGGCAGATCGGGTGCTATCACTCGGGTCTCGAGCTGCTCAATGAGGGCTTTCAAACATAGAATATGACTTTTCGAATCGTAGGTCGGTGGTTGAGCCAGATCATCGAGCACGACTCCGATTGTATAAGGTAGAATGAGTGCCAAGATTGTCGGCCTTTTGGCATTCTTAAAATATTCGCTAAGTGCATTAAAGACCTTATTGCCGATAGTCACAAGTGAGTCCCATTTTTCAGATTGAATCCCACAGATGTGGGCAATCAAATCGTGAGTCCCTAAGAAGGCGATTTTACGTTGGCGAACAAGATCAGAAAATAAGAGAGCATCGTTATTTTCGAGCTCCCAGAAGTTGGTCTGGTAGAATTCTTTTGAAGAATTAAATCCGCCAAAAATAGTATTCATTGCCCAGTCTTTTACAATGACAGTTTCGACGTCCTGAAATTTTGCAAGACGCGAAATAATTTCTGGAAAGATAACGAGCTGCCGAATGGAACCGTCATCATTGTAAGAAAAATCGGGGTGGAGTAAATCTTTAAAACATGGAGTTCGTATTTCGAGTCTTGAACTTTGGGTGGACCAGATGCGAACTCCAATGAGAGATCGAAACTGAATCATCTCTGCGCGCATCGAACTTCGATCGACAAAATCATTTTTGTCGAGAGCGAAAATAAATCTAGCGAGCTCATCGTTTGGTCCGCCGATTTCGCGCATGATTCCGTAACAAGTGATTGTCGTAGTAAGTGGTAAATCGTCTTCAAACTTAGTGATGCGATCTAGTTTAATAAAATTTCTGCGAAGACTTTCGATTTTCTCCGCCGAAAAATGTATGCGCTCAAGAGACTTCATACTTGGTAGGATTGGTAAATTTTCATTGCAGTAAAACTCATTTTGTCAGCTTTGACAGAAACGGGTTGTGCATTGAATGCAGCAGCTTTACATATCGCTGGAACTCGCACCCACGAGCCTTCAATTGATTTCAGTGAGGCAAGATTGAGATTCTCAGTATGTGCGTCTTGTGCTTTATCCACATTCTGGGATGTGAATCCAGCTAGAGCGAGTAGGTTCAGGGTCGCTAGACCTATGAGTTTTAGTTTCGACATTTTGTTCTCCTTTGATTCGGCCTCAGAAAGTTGAGTGCCTTAAGCTCTCTTTTTATAATTTAAAGTGGGATTTAAAAAGAGACATAAAAGAAACTCTTGTTTCTCTAAAGCTAACAGTAGTCGCGGTTGCAAAGGCTAGGTAAAAAGTAGAAGCTATCACAGTGAGAACATACGTCTTTAACGCTTTTAAAAAGACTCTTCAATTTGAAACAGACGGCCTTAAAGTTTTAAGCTCGCAAGTTTTTGATGATGGGACAGGTAAAAAACCTCTTGTAGGGGAGAGGACCGGCGCATTTGATAATCAAGGAAGTCCGAAGCCTTGGACATGGGCCTGGACAACTGATCATGGAACTTTTGAAATTTGGAAGCCCCAGGGGATTTGCCTAAAGCTTGAAGAGCAGAAGATTGTTTTTTTCAATTTTGGCTGGAGTTTTTTTTCAAAACGCAGCAATGAAGTTTTAAGGAAACAGATTTCTGAAATCAAATTGGGTAAGACCGGTCCGATTTCTTTTGGGATTATCGCTATTTTAAATGATGGGTCTCAGCTGAGTCTTCTCAAAGACACGTATCCTTTTTTCGATGCTCATATGAATGTAACCTACGATGGAATTTGCGAAGACGAAGATTTTTTTCCGTTGCAGATGATGGCGAGTCGATTGAAAGAGCTCTTGGTCAGCCGCTGACCAAGAGCTCACTTAAAACTAAATTAAAAAGTGGTACATTTGAGGATTGCAGATCCCAAGATTGCTTTCGGATCTGTCAAAAACGCATTGTATTGGCCTGCTGGTAAACCACGGTTTTGTTGGTTTGGCACAAGCACAGTGACTTCCGTGTTTGAGTAAATCAAACCGCGAGGATCGTTATCGATCTTGCGCACAACTTGTGATTCGGGTGCTTGATTCGAATCAAAGGCTATATGAGCAACGAGTCCAGCAGTATATTGAATCGCAACAGTCAGATAAACTTTATCCGTTTTTTTATTTAAGAGTTGAGCAGGGCCACTACAGCTTAAAAGTTGCATACCCTCTGGACCATTACTTGTGACTCCGCCAGCGGCAAAGGCATTCGCACTTAATCCGGCTATCAACACAAGTACGGCTAAAAATTGGCTTTTCATAAATCTCCTTAAAATTATTGAAGTTCGATAGAGACTTTGTAACCCAAGTTGCGGCGGCGCGCCATATATTTATTAATAATTTATATGATTTTCGATTATAAAAACAATATAAAGTCTCATGATTCGAGCTTTTCAATTTGATGAGTATAAAAGTTTTCTGAAGGCTTCTCTCAAAGAGAGAGGGGCAAATGGGCGCGGCCACCAAGCCGAGATGGCGAGGGCAGCGGGCTGCCAAGCTTCCTATTTAGCTCAAGCATTGAATTCAAAAGTAGAGCTGACGCCAGATCACGCTGCCGGAATCGCAAACTTCATGAACTTAAAGGGCCATGAGCTTGAATACTTTTTGAACCTAGTGAATTTATCTCGAGCCAGTACACCCGAGCTAAAGCGAATCCTCTCTGACAAACTCAAGCATCTAAAAGAAGTTGATCTGAATTTGTCTCAAAGAATTCAAAATCGTCAAACTGACTTCGAACAGGCTCCAGATTTTTACTATTCGAGTTGGATCTGGATGGCGATTCATATGGGAATGTTTATCGAATCTCTTACGACTCCGATTCAACTCGCAGAACGATTTGGAATTTCGGTCCAAAATGTCATCGAGGTACTAGATAAATTGAAAGAATGGAAAATCGTCTCAGAAAAAAAAGGCCAATGGTCTCCGACAGCCAAAAATATTCATTTGCCCGAAACATCTTATATGAATGGTGTGAGCCATCGTAATTGGCGAGAGCGAGCTGGTCTTGATGTTGAAAAGTCTAAAAGCTCGTCGATACACTATACTTCTGTTTTTACGATGAGCCGAGAGGACGCGCAGAAATTGCGGTCTGAAATTGTCGATCTTCTTGAGAAGTCGAGACGTCTTGCAAGTGAGTCTCAGTCTGAAGAAGTCTTTTGTTTCCTGAGTGATTTTTTTCAGGTTTAGCCGATAGGTACCTGCATAGTTTTGAAGGAGCGTTTTTCCTCCAAAACTATTTAGGTACCTTTTTTGCGCCTCTCCGCCCTAGAAGGGCACATGTTTTTTTAGGTTTTCCTTAGAGAAGAGAACTATCGCCGAGAGAGCGAAATCCTTTTTGGCTCTCAATTTGTTTTAGGAGAGGCAAACGATGAACTGAAATTTAGAAACGGAAAATATTTATGCTCAAAAAAATCTGTTTTATTTTGATTGCGATTGCCTCGAATCGGGTG
>JAYUEB010000336.1:0-1695 GCA_043739525.1 Bdellovibrionales bacterium | reverse complement strand
AAAAGACTCTCGATTTAAAGAGAGTACAAAAGAAGACCGTAGGTATCGAACTGGTTCGTGTATGATTTTTCCGCTTCAATCGAATTCACGATTGATGGGGGTATTGACTTTTGCTGACAAGAAAAATGATGAAGCTTTTTCTCAAAACGATTTTAGAACCGCACTTGAGTTGAGTGCTGTGCTGGGCCTTTTAATCGACAACAATCAGATGAGAGATGTGATAGCGACACATTCTTTGCCAAATGTGGCGTAGATGGAGACCAAATGAAAAAATTAATTTTTGCTTTATTGATATTTAGTTTTCTTAAGGTACATGCCGCAACTGTGAACTCCGAAGATCCGAATCTTATTGAGTCGAAAAAGCAAGATGAAGCGACTCCAGGATTATATCAAGTCGATAGCCGCGTTAAACCGAAGGCAAAAACTACGAATGATAAAGCCGCCGCAAAAAAAAGAAAAACGAAAACAACAGATAGCAAATAGTTACATTTCAACTTCATGACATAGCCAATTTTCAAGCTCTTTAATTCCTGACTCAATTTCTGCATATTTTACTTTAAGTGGCGCAAATGCCATTTGAAAACTTTGAGCGGTAAAGGCTTGCCCATGAAGAGACTTCTTAAGATCATCCACGAACTCAGTATATAAACAATCTGTGAAGATTTGGAGTTCAGTGATAAATGCTTCTTGAACTTTGAATTGAAACTCAAAGAGCCCAAGAACAATATAGGTATCCATTTGTTGAGTAAAGATCATCGTCTGACCGTAAAGCCAATCAAAGGAGCTTAAATCTTCAAATTTTTGTTTGAGCTCTGGAATCTGCTTAAGACTTGTTATATCAAGAATTTCAATATCTGCCTTTAAATCATAAAATTTTTCAAACGAATCTAAAATGCTCTGACAAATTTGCTCGTGTTTGATTTGTGGGTTGAGTTCACTTAAGTTTGCGACACGAGCACGAACAGACTCTTTGCCTTTTGCTTGAAGTTTCTTTGGATTTGGAGTGAGGTATTTGGCTAAACGTGCAAGATCGGCGTGAAGCAGGAGGGTGCCATGGTGAAATGCGCGATCTTTTTTTTCACGATAGGCACTGCCACTAAATTTACGAGGGCCGTCTGCAAATGGTACCAGTAAGTCATTTCGGCCAGAAGCTTCGGCTTGTATACCGAAGTCTTTCAAAGCTTCAAAAATAATTTCTATATTGTTCTCGCGACGATAATTTTCTCTTGGAGACAGAAAAGTGAAGTTTGTATTTCCAAGATCGTGAAAAACTGCGCCGCCGCCAGTTGTACGACGAGCGAGGTGAACTTTGTCCTCTTTCATTTGTGCGAGATTGCACTCAGACCATGGGTTTTGGTTTCGCCCGATAACTACGGTATCTTCGTTTCTCCAAAGAAATAAAATTTGAGTAGATGGATCAAGCTTGTGAAAAATCCACTCCTCAGTCGCGAGATTGAGGTATGGATTAAAACTATTTGATAAAAAGACTTTAAGCTTGGCCACGGCCGCAATCTAGAGAATGGAATTGCTCAGGTCAAAGCTTTATTGCAATGGGACACAGCCTGCAAACTGAGGATAACCGCCGCTCGTCAGAATCTTTCTGCTTTCGAAATTAAGGGCTCCTTGAGTGGAGCCTTTGATGTAAACAGGTGCAGAATAAGCGTCTTCGATCAAAGGATAAAAATCAGTTTTAAT
>JAYUEB010000335.1:0-1699 GCA_043739525.1 Bdellovibrionales bacterium | reverse complement strand
CAGAGATTGAACCAACTTGAGCGATTTCGTTGTCGCCTTTCACTGGCTTAGCTAATTTTTTAAGTTCGTTACGAACAGTATCAACAGCTTTGTCGATACCTTTTTTGAGGGCCATTGGGTTGTGACCAGCAGTTACGAATTTAGCGCCTTCGCGATAAATAGCTTGTGCAAGTACAGTTGCAGTTGTTGTTCCGTCACCAGCATCATCGTTGGTTTTACTAGCAACTTCTTTAACCATCTGCGCGCCCATGTTTTCAAACTTGTTCTCAAGTTCGATTTCTTTCGCAACAGTCACACCATCTTTTGTGATGAGTGGAGCGCCGAAAGATTTTTCGATAACAACATTGCGACCTTTTGGTCCGAGAGTAACTTTCACTGCGTTTGCAAGAATGTTAACACCTCTCAAGATTGAAGAACGTGCGTCTTCGCTAAAGCGTAATTCTTTGTATGACATTTTATATCTCCCTTAATTTAGTAATGATAAATTTATTTATTAGATTGTTTAGTTTAATACGCCAAGAACATCTGTCTCAGTGATCATGAGATATTCTTTGCCATCGAGTTTCAACTCAGTGCCTGAATATTTTCCGAACAAGATTTTATCTCCAACTTTCACTTCAAGTGGAAGAGTCTTTCCATCTTCAGTGATACGGCCTTTACCGGTTGCGACTACTTCGCCACGTTGAGGTTTTTCTTTTGCTGTGTCTGGAATGAAGATTCCGCCAGCAGTTTTTTCTTCTTCCGCCATTCTACGAACCAAGATACGGTCATGAAGTGGGCGAACGTTTAATTGAGCCATTTTTCCTCCCGAAAAGTCATAAGTTTTCCGCACTCAAAATGAGCAACAGAATTGTTAGTTGTAACGAGTGGACAATATGAAGCGCGACAATTTTCTGTCAAGGGAAGTCCCAAAAAAAACATTATAACGCCGAGCGTCTCAAGAAGAGTTTTCCTAGGGAAAATGCGCTAGAAAGGCACTTCTATTTTTTAGCTTATTTTTTTGTTGGAGCATCCGGAGTAGTCAAATTTGAAAAACTCAGGTTTTGCGGACTGTCTGGGTTGCTGGGACGGTCTAAGCTGTTCTTGAGGTTCAAAAGAAGATCACCCATTTCATTGGAATTCAGTTTCTTGGCAGCATCCACAAAATCCGCGCGATCTTTGAACTGGCTCAGATAGAGTGCAAAGTAATCTTCAATTGTCAGTTCCTGAGCAATTTGCATGGCAAGCTTAGAGGCCTCCAGCTTTTGAGACTTATTGGCCTTAGCGATGCCAGTGGCAGCCGGCTTTTCACTCGGAAGAGACTGAATTTGGGCCTCATTGACCTTGAGTTTCTTCCAATCTTGAAAAGACATGACCTCGGCTCTGGCGATTTGAGTAAACAAAATGATAACCCCTAAACTCAAGAAAAGTTGAGCTACAAAGGTAAACAAGACTTCGATAAATACCGAGCCTGATTCCTCATCATGAAAATGAAGTTTATGAATCGATTGTTTGTGCTGAGATGAGTTTTTGAAACTCACGAGATACCCCTTATCTAAAACTTATGCCCCTGAAACTATACTCTGCTGCTTAGCTATTCAATAGCTGTGCCTAAATGAAATCAAAATAAAGCGTGAATTAGCTTTGGATCCCAGTGTTTTGTGACAATTTACGAGAGCTCACTAGGTGCTTTTTTCAAAGGTACCTGGTTCCCTTATCG
>JAYUEB010000334.1:0-5245 GCA_043739525.1 Bdellovibrionales bacterium | reverse complement strand
GGCACCAAAACTTTGCGCAAGCAAAAATTTCATCCAATATTCGTTTTCTAAGATTTCGGGTTCAAGGCTTCTTCTCTAATCACAAGTAAAATACGTATTTGCAAAGTAACTCGAATTATAAATTGCGGCTGGGAAGAGTTGGGCCGTAACCGTAGTATCACCACTCATAAGCCAGCTCTGTTCGCCAATGAGATTTCCGTCAGCATTCACTTTGATTGCTGTGTAGTATGCGGTTAAGACTCCATTTCCGGGAGTAGAGCCAGCTAGAGCGCTCGAAGAAAAGCTATAAAATACCGGAGAAGTTTCGCTCGGCATTTTATCTGGGCTGACGTTTTTTACGAACTGACCCACTAATGAAAATAAAAGTGGCGGAGAATCAGAAGCGCTATCTGTAGAGCCTGCAGAAATGAATGATTTACAGCGCCAAGGATGTCCGATTTTTAAGTCCCCCGCTGTCGGAGTTTTTGCACGCGCAAATGATTCTCTTAGAGCAACGATGACAGGATTAATAGCTTGCATGCCCCCATTGCTCAACTTCGTTCCAGTAACATATGCGCTCACGCGACATTGGTTGCCTAATGCCACACCGTTGTCGGCCCCTTGGAAAGCACAATTTAACAGACCCGCATTCAGGCACTGAGACATAGCTACACTTGTAGCACAGTCTTTGGCTTCGTCGTATCGACCCCGAATATGGATGCCGATCTGAGGATAACATTCGCTAGCTAAAGTAATCGGACCCTTTTCACAAGAAGCCGAAAAGTTTTGTGGTCCAGCATTTGTCATATTGGTGGTAGGCGATTTTAGCAGTCGGCTTGAAATCGCATAATCTGAATCCGCAATTCCCATGATTCCGAGATATTCATGAAAAACAAGAGCCAGTTTTCTGTCGTATCTTGAAGAAACTGAAAGCCAACGTGTACGCGAAATTTCAATTAACTTTTTGTCAGGAAAGTTTGCTGCATCCTTTTCTACGCCTTTGATAAAAACTTGATCGACAACGACCAGTCCTGTTTCGTCTAGCGCCCGTTGAAAATCACGCATATTCACTTCAGGAAACGCCGGGGTTTGCCCGGCATTAATTGCGGTATAAACTTGTATTGCAGCAGCCTTAAATTCGAGGGCGATTGCGTCGCCGCCGTTACCAGTTTCCCGACCGGCTTGCGCCTGATGACCTACCAATAAAAGCAAACTTGGTATCGCAAAAAGCATTTTTAAATTTTTCATTCAGTCATCCTTTTGTTCAAATTTATTTTTGTTCGAGATTAAAAAACTGCACACCTAAACAATAGACGGTCTTCTTTTTTTTCATCGAACCAAAATCCTTATTAAATTTTCTTCGAAAGGACTTAATAGACTCTTTCGCTTCGGCAACGCAGCTTGGATCGATCGCGACGATCAGGCTTGAATGGTCTCTTTCATCTACATCTTGGAAGTCGATTGCCAGCAGAGCTTTTTCTAAAATCTGTCGGTGAAATTTTTTAATCGATTCGCTTGGGATATCGTGCGTAGTCGTTGTAAATTCATCGCTAGCTATCAAAGTACTTCCGACTTTTTTCATAAGACCAAGTCTTAATAGACGTTCGATAGCCATTTTACAGGAGTGAGGGCTTATGCCTAATCGCGTGCCGATCCAGGTGGGGTTAGGTTGAAAACCTTCAACTTCTAAAAGCTCTAAAATAGCGTAGTGATACCAATCTGAAATCACTTTGAAAGAATCGAGCGACAGCGTTTTGTGATGTGCTTGAGCTGAGCTTAAGCGTAGCCGAGCGACAGCTTCTCGTTTTTTTTGGGCAGAACGGGCATGTTCTGCGTCAACCAGATCACAGAAATGCTGCGATTCCCGTTCGCTCCAGCCAAGTTTTTTTGCAATCTGAAGGGCTGCCGTAGCTGAGAGGCCGTATCGACCGCGCATGACATCAGAAAGCCTTGCGGGTGAGATCGCAAGATCTCGTGCAAAAGATCGAAGTGAATAGCGTGAGTTTCGGTTGCAACGCTGCTCCAGTTCATTTGTAAGAACTTCACGATAATGAATTTGATCCCCTTGATTCATAAATGTTCCATAGCGAATCTTTTTAAAGAAGGCAAGAGGCTCACCTAACAAACTGTAAGGTGAGTGTAAGGTAGAATTTTTATTGAAAATAATCGTGTGGTTTACCAAATGACTTGAGGTAGCCCAAGGGTAATAACGGCCTGTCTTAAAAGGCGAATGATACCCGGGAGTCAAACGTCTATTCCATTAGGAGAAGATTTTTTACTTAAATTTGGGCCGAAAACTGTCACAACGTCAAAATCATTACAGGCGAAATTTTTTGAGAGAACCTGTATAGTCGTCACATGACACAATCCCTTTTTAGAATCCTATTCGCTCTCGCACTCACTTCTTCATTTGTATCGATTGCTGATGCAAACTGCGGAGGCGATGACACCAAAAACTCATTTATCATGGGGGCAACTGATATTAATTCTATGACCGTTTCTCTCGCGGGAACCGGACCAGATACAGCTGCAAATGAAATTATCGGATATATGAAAACAGCGGGTGCTGAAGCTGGAGTGATAGAAACCAAGACCTTGTCTAATGGCTTCGGAAGAACGAGTTACAAAGCTGGAAATATTTCTGCATATATAGCAACTCAGGGAAATATCTGTCCACCGATTCATGTTCAGGTAACTAAATCGACTAGCCTCTGGCCACAGTGGTCTGCGGCAGCGATAACTATTAAGGCTAAGTCTGTAGTCCGGTTGATTCCATCTAGTGAAGATGCGTTGACACTGGCTCAACTCATGAAAGCTTCCGGAGTTCCGACCAAACCGGTAGGAGATCTCGAAAAAGGTCTTTTTTATCAAGGTAAAAATATCAACTGTGAGACTTCTGAAGAAACTGGAAAATTAACGGCTAGCTGTTCGATCTTAGTTGATATCGCTAATTAGTTTTTAAATCCTGTATCTGGTGAAAAAACTTTTCTCCAGTACGCATAGTACGAGATCTTATTATCGAAAAGTTTCTTAGATTCATCTGCGCTCAAAGCTTCCTGAATTGGAGCAACGTCAATCAGAGCTTCGGTGCGATTATCCAAATTTAAATTCTCAACCTGAACGCCGGCAGCGCGTGCGGCCCCATACTTTGCGCCGGCATCATTAGCTGCAATCACAAATCTTGTAAAATTATTTTTAAGAGATTTAACGGGAAGAGTGAGGGTTCTCCATGGTTCATCTCGTGTAAAGGTATCCGAAAATATTTCATATCCAAGACCTAGAATGTGTCCTGCAACAGCCGCGTTGTTTGCGTTATGCCCGTTCATGACCAGCTGCCAAGAAAGAGCCGCTGGCATCCAAAAATGATAAGGGCTTCCATAACTACATGAAGTTGTCACCTCGGCAGGTAAACTATAGGGATGTCCGCTTGGGCTGGTGTAGTAATCAAGGATCCCCAGCGAAGTCGTAATCGCATAGGCCGCTAGCATCACTGGACCATTTTGCGTTGTCGCAAGCTTTTTAACTAAATCCATTGATGAGCCGCGTGTTCCGTACAATGCAAAAAAATGAAAAGTGAGATCTAAAGAGGTTGCCTGATCAAAACCAACCTTCATAAAGCTAGAAACTAAATCATCAATTAAATGCGACTGAGGAATTTGCCCGGCCTCAGCCATTTTTACGAGATCAAGAATATGAAGAGCCGCTATAGAGAGACCTTGAGTAAAACGTGAGTCGACAAAAACAGTTTGAACTTGGTCTGCCATCGTCACAGAACCAAAGCCAACGATTTTGACTTGAGTTAAATCAAATGCGTCTATGAGTGTTGTCGAGCAACCAAAAGTGCCTAGTCCCTGACAGAGAAGAAAGGCAATCGGTTTAGCAAGATTCAAATAGAGATTCATTGAATCATAGCCGATCAGACTAAATGCGCCCGCCACTTGGCTGCCATTTTCGATTGTATAAGTCGATCGTGTTTGTGAACTCGATTTAAGAATTTCCGTATAATCTGATTGTGAACGGGGATAAAGCTGCATCACCAATCGATTAGCTAAAATTTCTTGCCAAGCATGTGCGGCTTCGCGCACTTCAAGTCGGGGCGAAGCGAGTAGAAGCCACGGGATGGCGCCTTTAAGAGACGATGTCTCGCAAACATCTGAAACTTTCTCTAAAATTTGTTCCTTGGTTCCGGTCGTAATAATTTGATCCCAACTGGAGTCGATTACATCGCCGCAGATATAACTTGTTTTAAAGTTGATGACCTCAGCCGTTTGAGCGTCTGAACACATTTGTTGGATGTCATCCGCATGTGATTGTGAGAAAGAGCAAAGAATTGCGAAAAAGATAAGTGGCTTCATTGAGGATCTCCCGGATCCCTTAATCATCTCTTTTTTAAAGCCTAAATATTATGGAAATTGAAAGGGACCCGACCCAAACTAGACTGGGGATTAATCAGACAGTGTAGTTTTCGGGCAGCAGTCCCCAGTAAGCTATTTACCAGTCTCAGTTTCTGGTATCAGATATCAGTCTGCCAGACCCTGATGTCTGAATTTATTTTCGTAAAGCCATATACCTTTGAAAAGCAGGTCGATCCGCAATTGCCTTCATCCAAGAACTCACGTGAGCAAATGGCTTAAGATCAAAGCCTATAGCAGCTGTAATAGTCGCAACACTTGCGACGTTGATATCTGCAAGTGTGAACTGATCGCTCACAAGATATTTTTTCTGACTTAAAGCTTGATCTAAAATACCAAAAAGATTTGGCAATTTTTCGAGATTAGTCTTAATAACATTTTGATCTCGCTTTTCATCCGGTACAAAAACTTTTTGGATGAAGACTTCGATAATAGGGCCTTGAAGTTCTGAGCTGGCCCAGAAGCTCCATTGCATCACTTGGGCTCTCTCAGCTGTGCTCGATCCCAGTAATTCTCTCTTATAAGATTCTGCAATGTAAAAATTGATTGCCATTGATTCAAATAATTTGAGATCGCCGTCAACAAGAGCAGGTACTTTTCCATTCGGATTGATTTCAAGAAAGCCAGGCGACTTATGTTCTTTTGTACGCATGTCGACTTCTTTAAGCTGGTACTGAACTCCGGCTTCTTCGAGTGTCCAAAGACATCTACCTGCGCTAGATCGGGGGCTGCCATATAATGTGATCATAAAAATCCTTTTCAATTGAAAGCCAGAAGGTATCATCTATTCTTGAGAAGGCAAGAGGGAGCAAGCTGTGAAAAAGCGCCGAAGAGCACAAAAAGATGGTCCGCTG
>JAYUEB010000333.1:0-1703 GCA_043739525.1 Bdellovibrionales bacterium | reverse complement strand
CCGAAAGGAAGTCTATGACTCTTTTAAAAATTCTCGCTGCTTTAAGTTTTTCGGTAAGTGCTCTTGCCGCTGAGCCAACAGTTCCAACTCCGCTAAATCATCTCGCGGGATGCTATAAAGTGAGTTACCGATTTGTTGAGGACGGCGCTCACGATACAACAATCGTTGGCGAATTTTATGAGTATGTTAGTTTTAAAAATACCGACACAGGATTTTTGTTTCAGCACTACGGCCAACAAGGAACTGAAGTGATTAAGCATTGGTCTGAGACCTGGTCGTCGAAAGCTGATGGTAGCGTTAAGCAGATCGTTCTAAGTCCAAGTGGTAAAGTGCGCTATACTTGCGATGGCCAATTTCAGTTCAATCAATTTCGTTGCATGGTGAAAGACGCGCCAAAGCCAGTTCGTGATAGTGAGCGCAAGGACTACGTGACTCTCGATCGCGATATCACTTTGCAGATCACTGACAAGGGTTGGGTTCAAGCACAGAATGATTTGAAAAAAGATGCAACTGGCAAAGCGGTTTCAAACGAAGTCGGATGGAATCAGTATGACCGAGTCGATGATAAAGTTTGCGCGCCAGCAGTTGCGTTTGCAAAAGACGATCAATAAATTAGATCCCAAACCAAGAATCGTCTGAATCTTCAGATGATTCTTCGGTCGACTCCTCTTCTTCTCCTTCATTCGCAAGGTTTGGCTTGTCGGTGCTCACGACTGTTGGGTCGGCCGGGATATCCATCTTTCTAGAGAAAAGGACGTCCATCTCCATCAGCGCTTCATCGGCATTTCCCTGAGAAATTTTTCGAAACGAAACCAGGCGATTAATGATCTTAGAGACCTCGCGACGTGCAAAAGGGCTAAGTGTACCCTTACGAAAGCTCTGATAGTTTTTACTAGGATTTGGTAAAAGCATTGCGAGCCAAGCACCTTCAGCAATCGTTAACTCAGACACCTGTTTTGAAAAATAGAAATGAGCAGCAGCTCGAATGCCGTATACCTCTGGACCGAATTCCACCACGTTAAAATACTTTTCAAGAATTTCTTCTTTCGTCAATAGCTCTTCAATTTGAGAGGCAATAATGGCTTCTCGAATCTTACGAAAAAGTGACTTCTCTTTTGTTAGATAAAGATTTTTGGCAAGTTGCTGGGTAAGCGTAGATCCGCCACGTGAAAAGTGGCCGGTCTTCATATCTTTTTTAACGCTTTCTCGTAGCTCGAACCAGTCAAAGCCATTGTGATCGTAAAAGCTGCCATCTTCAGAGACGACGACCGCCATTTTCACTCCATGGGGAATCTCACGAATCGGGGTGTAACTCGGATCGGTTGGGCAAAGGTGAACCTGATACATCTCGGTCACGAAACAGCTTTTTATATTGTTCGGGCGCGGGGTCGTTATTAGAATCCAAGCAGCTCCAAGGGAGATCAGAATTAGAAAGCTTACAATTGATATGACGACCGCAAATAAAAATCTCAACATTCACAAACTATTAGCGTATATTTTGCCCCTACGCCAATAGGTTCTGCAAAAAGTGTATTCTAAAATTGGGGGATGTTTGTCTGACTCTAAAAAAGGCTTCTTATCGATTCTGCTCATTTTTTCGGTAACTATTTTCGGCTCTTGTACTGAAAAAAAGTCAGGGGTGTTAGCTGCTGCCGGATCAGTAAAACCAAAACTTAAAGTTGGAATAGTCTTGGATAAAGGTG
>JAYUEB010000332.1:0-1708 GCA_043739525.1 Bdellovibrionales bacterium | reverse complement strand
CGCCACAGGTATTCAGCTTTGTTTTTTTGGTCGGCTTGATGCTTTCTCCAGTTAAGAATATAATCGTCCTTTGCGGTTCCGTTGAGATAGTTCACTAGCTGAAAAAAATCTCGAGAAGAAAGAAGCTCCCCTACCTCAAAAACAAACTGTCCAGAGGCATTCTGCAGGCCCCTTGATGTCAGTAAGGTAATAGTTTTAGCTCTTTGGTCTAAAGGTATTTTTTTGATTTCGTTTACAATCAGGGACATTGACTCTGAAGTCATCGGAGACTCGATCATCAGTAGTCGAAGACCTAATAATTGAGTTTTTTTGTCTCTCAAAAGTTTTTGAGCAATTGGTAGAGGCTGTGTCACCTTAGCTTTATCTGAAGAGATTTGCATTATTCTTTCAACGACGTTGGATTCGGGGCTTAGGCGTTGCACGGACCATTCGAGAAGATCGCCGAGAAGATGGCTCAGTTCTTGTTTTTGGATTTCTTCTATTTTTAAAACATAAATTTGTTGAACACTTGTCAGCCAAGTGTCCAACTCGTGAGTCGAAGACGGTAGAGCCAGTTTGTAGTTTTTAAGTAATTTTTGGCCTTTTTCAATTATTTCGCTTAAGTTTGAACCCGAAACCTGCACGGGAGTAGTTGCTATCCGAAAAGGACTATATTTGAGTAAGAAATCTTTTTTTACTTTTGAATATTGATTGTCTGCTTGACGCCGATCAAACTCTTGAAGTGCAACTTCACGCAAAGTTGAATCAGAAAATCCCATGAGAAAAATTAAATTTTGAGCCATGATTGTTGAATAAGAAGTTTGCGATTCAAAGTCTTTATCGTCGAGACTATCAAAAATTTCAAAGAGTGAAATATATCCGGGAGCTCCAGTTCGAACGAGCATCGAAACATAAACGCGACTCAGAGTAAAATCTTTCAGGCGAATAATTTCATCTTTAATAGGTTTGGCGCAACCGGTTTGGTTTTGACATTCGTTTTGAACGAAGACCATTAGCTGAGATCTCATTTGGGAATCGATCATTGAATTTAAAAAATCTGATTTAAATAGAGCTGGCAGAGTTTCTTCAAAATTATTTTTATAGAGAGCTAGAGACTCGAGCAAACATTTTTGCATCCAATGAAAACCTCCGTTGATCGGCGTATTTTCATCTTTGAGAGAAGTTAAGATTTGTCTCATCATGTGTTGCTTTTCTACTTGATCTTTTATCTCCCCCGCAGGCCATTTGAGCATTCCCAAAAGTTCTTTATAAGTTTGTTCTTTTTGATTTGCTGATTGAGATGAAATAGTTGTCTTCAATTCGTCACATATCGTCGGGTCACCAATCAATATCATTTTTGTAGGAGAAAGATGAGTTATGTACGAAATAAATAAGCCACTCAAAAGACTCGGCATGAAATGAAAGACCGCGGCCATAGAGATTGATAAAAATAGGACGATTAAACCAGGCCGAAGTTTTGATTTCATGTTGCATTAAGAATAATTCGCTAGAGATCTCAAAGAAACTTCTAAATGAAGGAGGTCTAGTGCAAGCCGAATTTTCTTTCGGGCTAGACTAGATATTATCGACGACTCGCGTTTGTTATTGGAACTTTTTACAGTATGAATTGCTTCAGATGAAATCAAACAAGGGTGCGCACAAATATACATCAAATGAAACCTTGCGCCCCATCTATGCCCACGAAAGTATTACTTTATTTGGTGCTGAG
>JAYUEB010000331.1:0-1713 GCA_043739525.1 Bdellovibrionales bacterium | reverse complement strand
ACCGCCGTACATATTGATTGTCCAAGTTGTTCCGTCTTGATCCGCATTCGCGTTGACTGTGCCGTCATCCCAAAGTCTGTTCAATTGGAGAGTTCCACCGCGAGAAGCAATGATCGGGGTGTAGATTTTTTCGAATTTATCGAAGAGGGCTGTCCACTGATCCTGAGTGAGACCACCATCTGCGAAAAGAGTTGCCGGAATGTTTAAATTATTTTTTGGCGCGAAGCCCTCACAGAGAACCTGAGTTTTGTTGTTTGTTGCTCCGATCATCCCTAGACACGCAACTAAAAAACTAGATAGAAGAATCCTTTTCACGAAAAACCCCCTCATTGGTGTTTTGTCATCCTTGACGAATGGCTTGATTTATTCTTGCCTTTTGAAAAGCCTAGCGAGCACTGAGAGAAATACGTATGAAAAAGTTCCAAAACGGCACTAAACTAGACCATTTGACGAGCTAATCTAGGAGCTGGCTTATGCCATGTATGCGACTTGCTAATTATATGCTGTATCAAGGTCGAATTTTCCTCGGACTTAGGTCATGATTGGCGGATGAAAAACTTGATTTTCGTTCTACTTTTGCTCTCGTCATGTACTCACTTAGCTCAGAAAACTACGGAGCAAGTGAATTCTCCCTGGGCAATAGCCCAGCCGTATGTGATTTATATTTCGATCGATGGCTATCGACATGACTACACCGATTTATTTCATCCACCCACTTTGACACAAATTCGCGATGAGGGTTCTTCGAGTGAATCTTTGATTCCGATTTATCCAAGTAAAACTTTTGCCTCTCACTTTGCAATGATCACTGGAGATTTAGCTGCGCACTCAGGAATTGTCGCCAATGAATTTTATGATCCTAAACGGCATCAAAGTTTTTCTTCGCAGAATGAAAAAGATAAAGCTGATGGCTCTTGGTATCTCGGCCACACTCTTTGGGAAGTGGCTCGAGCTAAAAATATGTTGAGCGCAAGTTATTATTGGGTGGGGAGCGATGTTGAGATTCATCACACGCAGCCTTCTTATTGGTATCAGTATGATGGATCAGTACCCAATCTTGAACGAGTCGCTCAAGTTTTAAAATGGTTAGCTCTGCCGGCTGAGAAGCGTCCGCATTTGATTAACCTTTATTTTTCAAATGTTGATCGTGCGGGCCATCTCTCGGGCTCAACATCATCTGAGGTTAAAAAAGAAATCTTCGAAGTGGATAGCGCGCTATCAGCACTTATGAAGGGAATCAAAGCATCGGGCTTACCTATCAATGTTGTGATTGTCTCTGACCACGGAATGGATGACGTCGGAAGTTCTGAATTCATTGATGACGAAGCCGACCTTTCGAGTTTTATTATTTCGGCTCATGGACCTGAGATGAAGTTGTATCTCAAAGAGGGAGCGGAGCCTTCATTGATTGTGAAGACTCAAAAAGCTTTGCAGGCAAAGGCGAAACACTACCAAGTTTATCAGAGAAGCGAGGTTCCTGAAAATCTTCATTACCGTGATTCTGATCGTATTGGAGATTTAGTGATTATCGTCGATGAACCTTATCTTGCAGAGACACATTCACTTTTTCGGTCAGGATTTTTGATCGGCAATCATGGTTGGGACGCGAGAAAGTATGAGAAGATGCGCGGAGTATTTTACGCAAAGGGGCCTGCGTTTAAATCTGGGTTTAAGATTGCGGCGTTTGAGAATTTTAATGTGTACTCGGTTATT
>JAYUEB010000330.1:0-5299 GCA_043739525.1 Bdellovibrionales bacterium | reverse complement strand
GAATGTTGCATTTATTTATCAGCAAGATTTAAGAGCGATGGTCGAAAATTCGCAGGCCTTCGACGCTTTTATTGGCGCGCTGACTGCGTATTTGAAGTTTCGCGGTGAGTGCGAAAAAACTCCAAAAGATTTTCCTAAAGTAGAAAACTGGATTGAAATTCCAAAGCAAGAGATTACTTGGTTTTGATAGGCTCGGTGTAAGTAATCTGAACATCGACGGGCTTATTTGAGTCGTCCAGAATGTTTGAAACGCCGTTAAAGCCTTTAATGAAAAGGCCATCTTGGTCGAACATCAGAATGGACTCTCTAATTCCTGAGAGATTACGAATAAAAAAACTTTTAATTCGAAATGCAAATTGCGCATCTTTATCTTCTTTATTGGTGTTTTCACGGTAGTCGAGAACCATTCCGTAATCGTCCATCAGCGCGGGTACGACATAGCGAAAGCTCTTACTCTCTTTTTTGACAGCTTGAAAATTTTCTCGAATGTAATTGATGAGTCCCATCGAGTTGGTCATATTTTCGTTATAGTCTAATTTTTTAGATTTTATGACTTTGGGATCTTCAAAATTTTGCTCGATTAAAACTTTATTTTCACCTTCAAGATAAACCATTTTAAAGCTGCGCTCTCGGCGGTGGTCTTCATAATGGATTTCGGGAAGATAAGGCTTTTTGGTGAAATCGGTATGCATTTCAGCCATGAGTTTTGAGTCTTTAGTTTTGTAAGTGCTATCGATTTTTTGAATATGGCCATCTTTCACTTCGATGACATCTTCTTCATTGTAAAAAAACTCTTTGTCTTTACCAATATTAAGGGCCGTTCCAGTGATTTTTTGAGTGAAGTTTTGAGCGGACTCTTTTGCTGAAAGGCATAAGCTCACAGTCAATATAAATACCGCCAGGGATTGGGCGAAGAGTTTGTCCACAAAGCTCCCATTAGTCTAACGCGCGTCTATGTTGCATAGCCTATCTAAATAGATCCTGTATGTCATCTTTTTGGCGAGTGACCTGAGCGAAATTTGTTGAATTCAACAGGCAAAACGGATTTGATAAACTATGACTCGAATTCCATCTATTTTAATGATGCTTTTAGCCCCAATACTTATTGTTTTTTCTTCGAGTTCACAAGCAATTGAAATCGAGCATCAACTTGTCAGGCGATTGGTCGTATTTCCTTTTCAAGTTCCGAGTCGTTTAGTGCCGAGAGCAGAAGAAGCTTGGTGGCAAATCCGTCAAGAGCTCACTCAGAATCCAATTTTTCTATTGGCGAGCAAACAATTTTTTAACCAAGAACGAAGTCTTTCAGCCGCGCGGAGACCTTCAACCTGCTGACGCCATATTGCTTGGTAAGCTTTTAGATGCACACGCACTTATTACCGGAAAGCTCGATGGACATCGTCTGACTTTGTCTGTCTACGATGCAAGCTTTGGACTTCTCTTGTGGCAGAACTCGATAGAGATGCATGTTTCCCGTCCGCTTGAAGATCAGATCGTAGATGCTGGCAAAAAACTGATTCATGATTTTATGGCAGCAATTCCATACCAAGGTTTTCAAGTCATTGATTCACTTCGAGGTAAGGCTACTTTTGAGGATGCTGACGAGATTCGAACTGAAGTTCAAATCGGAACTCAAAGCCAAGTGCAAGTAGGTGATATCGCCCAATGGATTCACCTTTATCACAGAACGACCGAGGCTCTTTTTCAAGGCGGAGGAGAGACCAAAGCTTTCGCAGAAGGAAAAGTCGTTCTCATCGATAAGGGCATCGCAACGATTCAGCTGATTCGAGCAACAAGTCTTGATGATATTAAAGAATACGCACTCGTGCGTTTTCCGAAAGAAGCTGAAAGAGTCAAAGTTGAGTACGCTCTCAAAGAAGCTCTACCAGGAAGACTTTCAACAAGTCTTGTTGTAAGTGATCTTGAAAAAATGAAAGCGGTTGCAAAAGAGAGACGACCACTTGTGACAACCTTAAGTTTTGTGGGAAGTGTTACCGCGATTTTGCTGCTTGCGTTTTAGGGGAGAACAGGGAATCAGGGGCTGGCAAACTGATATCTGATATCAGGCACAGCGACAGGCAAACTGGCAACCGGCTGTAGACCGAAACTGAAACTGAAAGACTGCCGACCGGGGACTGCTGCCAGAAGACAGTCGACCGAAAAGTCTCACATGAGACGAACTTATTAAATAAACTTTAATTGCATAGGTGGTTTTCAGTCTAGGGGCAGCGGTCCGCAGTTGGCAGTTTGACGGCTTCAGTTTCGGTATACAGTTATCAGTCTGTTGCCAGTTTGTCTGACCCTGATTCACCGAATTCCTCAGACGCCAAGATTTAATGGTTCAAATAATTCCTTCAGGCCATCAACTCTCATTGGATGAGCTGAAAAATTTGAAACCCAAGTCTCCGGACTTTCCATACACAAAAAGACCCGCCATTTTGGATCCAAAGTTCTAAAGCGCGAAATCAAAGAATCAAACATTTCATTTCGAAGTTCGAGATCGTAGCGCAATTTTCCGTCATGACCTTTGAAGCTCTCAGCTTGAGTAACATAAGACTTCATGCCGAATCTTTCGCGCATCATATGTCTTTGCTCGGGCTGAAATCTTAAAGCTCCGACTGAAATACTTAAAACTTGAGAGGGCTGAAAGCGCCTGTGAATTGTATCTGCAAGCTCTGAATAATTTTGTTTCCAGTTGGGATGCCAGATCATGGGATCGATGTGAAAACTCACTTGAAAACCATTTTTAACTGCGAGTTCAGCAGCACTTAGTCTTGCCTCGAGTGAAGCGGTACCATGCTCTTCGCTTGAGATCACTTCTTGTGGATTCATCGACCAACTGACGACAATATTCCCTGAATGAGATGCGTGCACGAATTGTTCGACAAACTGAGACTTCGTTTTGAATTCGAGTTTCCAGTTTGGCATTTCACTAAAAGCAGCAATCAATTTTTTTGAATAATTGGTCAATGGATCTAAACTTAAGCTATCAATAGTTTCTCCGGTACCAACTCGCACCGCTTTATTTGGAGCCTGAGCATACATTTGCTTAAGCTCTAAAATTGCATCGTCAATATTGCTGTAGATGGTAAGTGCTGAGGTATTGATAAAGCTTTGTAGGTAGCAATAAGAACAATTCATATCGCACTGAAGGCCGAGATTTAAAACATAGTAGTTGCAACACGCAAGGCCTGAGCCACTTGAGCCCGGGCAGCGTTTGAAAAATTGGCCTTTAAAGCGAGTGATGAAAATATTTTTTTTGCTGCGATCAAATTGTTTTGCTGAAAGTTCACCGGTGGGTCCTTCAAGTTTATCAACAAAGTGAACTTTATCTGATGAAAATATCTCGCAAAATCTCTTCGCAACTTCTGAGTTGCGAGAAGATTCGTCGATAAAAACATTCTCAAACTTCTTAACCAGCTCCTCAATCATTGAAGTTTAGCTCCAGAGTATTGATTTTCCATTTCAGCCTGTACTCTCTGAAGAGCTTCGATGTTGCGTTTGAATTCGCCAAGATTGCGGTATTGCAGGCGCACTTCATTTACTAAGCTAGCTTGATTTTGAATGACTCGAGTTTGGATAAATTTCGGCCACGGAAGTTCGGCAAGAGCAAATTGCTTTTCTTCAGTTCGAAGCGTGAGCATGGGATTTCTCATTTTTTCAAGTCGAGTGCACCAAATGTCTAAACTTTCATTTTCTCGACTGAGTACAGTTTCGAGTGGATGTGACATCAAAAAGAGTTCTATTGCATTTTCGAGAATTTGAATCCCGACTTGGCGACTAGGACAAAGAGAGGCGATATTTAAAAAAAGCCGATCGAGGACATTTATATTTTCAAGGGCCTTAATAACGAAAAGCTCTTTTGCTCCCAGTTTTCTCTCGGTCGTCCAGATTTGAAATTCAAGTGGAGTTTGCGCCAGCTTTAAAAAAAGCTCTATCAAGACTTCAGAAGCTCGTAGGGAATTCTTCTCTAAAAGAAGCTCAAAATCTGCCTTTTCAAAATCAAAGATTGAGAAAATTCGGGCTAATTCAGCAAGGCTTAGGTTTTTGTAAATATCGTTTAACACGAGAGCCAAAGCTTTATCAGGAGCCTTGAGATCAATAGCCATTTTCTCCGAATCGGCGTCAAAATCACACAAAAGTTCGTCTCCCCAAGCAAAAGCCGGAAGATGAGGAGGCCATATCAGCTGGGGCTTGAAATTAAGAGTTTTTTTGCATTGCGAAACTTTCAGCATTTTCATGAGGGCATGAACTATCAAATGGCTTCGCAGAAGTCTATGTTATAAAATATGGTGAGGGAGGCTCATGGCAGATTGGAAATCTCGCGCTCAAATCGTCGAAGACGTTGTTTTCTTTCGCTATATTTCAGCCGACTTGGAGTCGAGTTTTGAAGAGGTTTATGTCTGGGATCTGGATAAAACCTACCTTGATACCAGTTTGGCGAGCATCCGAGAACTCTGGCGTACCATTGCCGAAAAAGCCTTCCAGAAAAAGAATGTTCCCGGGACGGGGTCTCTTGTCCGCGCGCTGAAACAAGCTTGGCAAGAAGAACGTGGACAAAAGGCTTTTCCGATTTATTTTATCACCGCTTCTCCGCCTCAGATGGAAGCGAAAATCAAAGATAAACTCGAGCTCGACGAGATTTTACCTCTAGGGGCCTTTTACAAAGACAATCTTAAAAACATTAAGCCATCTCGCCTGTGGAGACTCACCAAACAAGTCGGATTTAAACTGCAAGCACTCTTGCAACTTCGCATGCGCTTGCGCGGGGATGTCCGCCAAGTTTTGTGGGGTGACGACAGCGAATCAGACGCAGTCATCTACTCGCTTTATTCGGACATTTGTGCCAGACGTTGGCCCGAACGGGATCTGCTCAATATCTTACGAGCTCTCCATGTCGTTGGAGAACAGACTGAGGTCATTCTCGACTTGCAATCGCAAATTCCAATTCACGATCCTGTTGAGAAAATTTATATCAATCTCGCAACGGACACCGATCCTGAATATTATCTCAAATTTGGCCGAAGACTCATAGCGACCTACAATACTTTTCAGGCCGCTCTCGATCTTATGCAAGATCAACGTTTGCCGGTGGAGCAGGTGATTCGCGTTGCCCAAGATATGATTATGAATTTTGGTTTCACTCGCGAACAACTCGAGTTCAGCATTGATAATTTGGTGAGACGCGAACTTTTAAGTGACGTTGCAATCGATGCGGTTGTGCCCGATTTGAAGTTAGCAAAACTTATTTCAGGAGATTTTAAACCTAGCATCGATCCCAAAAAAATCAGTGAACAAGAAG